>CAYSPZ010000012.1:0-31311 GCA_964433065.1 uncultured Eubacteriales bacterium
CGGGTCGCGATCAGCGACTGGTGCGCGTCACGCAGGATTGTTTCGGTAATTCCGACCTTTGCCATTTAACCTCTTCCTTTCCCGTACGTTTTATTGGAGAGAAACCAGCGCTTTGCCGGAATCCACACTGTCGCCCTTGTTCACGTGAACACCGGCAACAACGCCGTCACGGGGTGCCATAATTTCGTTTTCCATCTTCATCGCTTCGAGCACGACCAACACGTCGCCCGCTTTGACCGCCTGACCCGCCGACACCACAACGTTAACGATGGTACCGGGCATGGGTGCAGATACGGTTTCAGCGCCTGCCACAGGAGCGGGAGCCGCCGCGGGAGCGGGCGCTTCCACAGGTGCGGGAGCGGGAGCCGCCGCAGGAGCGGGTGCGGGAGCGGGTGCGGCTACGGGCGCGGCAACCGGTGCGGCGCCGCCGATCTCTTCTACTTGTACGTCGTAAGCTTTTCCGTTTACGGTAATGTTAAAGCGTTTCATAATGTTCTACCTTCCTTTTTATCGTTGTTACCCATCACAGACGGATGTTGGTGTGTTTTTTCGGTAATTTGCTGACCCGTTTACCGCTGAGCATCTCCATATACGATGCCACCGTATCGCGCGTGTCGGCAACCGCCGTCACGTCGGTGAGCGCGCCTTGTGCCGCCGCATTTTCTGCCGCACATTCGGTCACGCGGTACTCTTCGATGAGTGCTTTGCGATCGGTTTCGGGGTTCTCCATCTGTGCAAGACGGTCAGCCCACAACAGGTGCATCGCCGTTTCAGGCGCGAGTGCAGAGATCGACGCGGTCGGCCATGCCAACACCACGTCGGCACCCGCCGTTTTACCCGCCAGAGCAATGTATACGGGACCGTACGCTTTGCCGACGATCAAAGTGATCTTCGCGGTGGTCGCTTCGGCATACGCTTGTCCCAGTTTGGCGGCTCCTCTCACCGAGTCAAAACCGGCGGCATCCACCACCGTGATGATCGGCAACGAGAACGCGTCACACAAACGGACGAAACGGGCAACGTTGGAAGCCACGCAATTGCAGATCTTTTCCTGCGCGAGGGTAACGATACCGCACGCAACACCTTGGATACGGGCGAATGCCGTTTGGGTGTCGTTGCGGTCGTATACGGTGAACAACGACTGCGCGTCGGCAAGTAACGCCGCCGCTTCTTTCGCGGTCTGTGCATCGGTGATCGCCGCCCCTGCCGCTTCGTAGGTTACGGGAACGGCGAGGTTGTTGGCAGGGAGATAGTCGAGCAACGCACGCGCTTTGTCAAGCGCTTCGTCTACACTGTCCGCCGTCACGTCGGCACACGCTTTTTCGTCCGCCGTCAGATAATAGTCAGCGCCGTCTACCGCGATGACCACGTCTGCCGCCGCCGCAACGAGTGCCGCCGAACCGACGCAGGAACCGGTGATGACCGCGATCTGCGGTACCACACCCGACAGGTCGTTCGCCGCCGCTAAGATCTGCGATACCGCGTCCATTGCCGCGATACCGTCCTCAATGCGTACGCCGTCGCTGTCAAACAAACCGACGATGGGTGCGCCGTTTTGCGCCGCCAGTTGATACACTTTCTGAATTTTTGCCGCGTGTCCCAATCCGACCGCGCCGTTGCACACCGTCTTGTCCTGCGCGAACGCATAAACGGGCGCGTCGTTGATCAGACCGTAACCGCATACCACTGCCGCCGCCGTGTCACCGTCTTTCATCAAACGGTCGAGTTCCACAAACGAACCAGCATCAAACAACCGCGTTAAACGGTCGCGAGCGGCTTGCGTCATTGCGGCGATGCCGTCCATTGAATTAGCCATACCTTTAACCTCCGTTATCCGCACCTCACGGTACGGAACAATATATTTCGATGCAGACCGATTCTACACCATTATAATCATCACTCATTATAGCCTACCGTACTAAAAAAAACAAGGGATTTTCGGTGAAAAAACGCCTTTTTTATTGTCAAGAACAACACCCTTGACACGGGCGGTTGAAAAAGGCGGGAATAAACACGGTATATCGTTCGCCTTCCCGCTCAAAACCGAGTTGCTCGACCAGTGAAAACCAATCGGCAATCTCGCACACGGCGGTGATCGCGTTGCGATTGACCCCCGCATTCATCGCGGCACGTAATAACCATTCGTACAGATCGGCATCTTCGCACTGCGCTGCGCTCATATACAGGGTGTCGCGGTCCATACGATACAACACGTACCCGATCTCGCGATCCCCGTCGGTCACCACCAGCGCCGCCGTTCCGTCGGGTTGCCCTTCCTTCTGTATCAGTGCCGCCGTCTTAACGGTGTCGGCGGGATGTATTTCCAACATACTTGTCTACCCTTCCGTTTTTAATGTAGTCGGCGGCGATCTTTTCGGTCACCTGTGATGCCATCACCAAAGTGCGTACCTCTTTGGGTTGCAGATGCCGCCACTGACCCGACGGCAACATACCGAGTTTGACCCCTGCCATCGCCACGCGTTTAAGCCGTACTACGTTAAGACCCAATGCCTCACACATTTTGCGGATCTGGCGGTTACGTCCCTCAAACAACGTGATCTCGATCACCGTACGGGCGGGCGCGTCCGCCGTTGCCGCCGACGCGGTTACGATGGTCGCTTCGGCGGGTAATGTCTTTTTGCCGTCGATCATCATTCCCTCGCGAATGGGCAACAACTGTTCGTCGGTCACCTGTGCGCGAACGGTCACGCGATAATATTTCGGCAGGTGCGCTTTCGGGTGGGTCATCGCATTGGCGAAATCGCCGTCGTTGGTCATCAACAGCAACCCTTCGGAATCTTTATCCAATCGTCCGACGGGAAATACCCGTACCCCGATGTCCTTCATCAGATCCGCCACGCATTTGCGTCCTTTTTCATCGTTAAGCGTGGTAATGTACCCACGCGGTTTATGCAACATCAGATAGACGGGTTCTTCCGCGCCGCCGATGAGTTTCCCCCTCACCGTGATGCGATCCCGTCGGTCGTCGGCTTTATCGCCGATATGCGCAGGGTGTCCGTTTACCTTCACCGCACCCTGCTCGATCAGTTCTTCCGCTTTGCGGCGGGATGCCACACCGCGGTCTGCCAATAGTTTTTGCAGTCGTACCAAAGCCATTGTTTTCTTACCTCATCCATTCCGCAACCAGACGATACACCGTCCGTTGCCACCTTTCAAAAAACGTCCACGGGATACGGGCGGCAACCTCTTGTGCCGCCGTGATCGCCGTTTCGGCGATCACCCTGTTCCCCACCGTATAGGTCACCCGTCCGATCGTGTCCCCGACCGTGATCGGCGCCCATACAAACATCGGCAGTTGTACGCGACATTCCACCTGCGCTTGTTCTTCTTTCAGCAAAACGACCGTCGCGGGTGTTTCGACGGTGACCGCCACCGTTTGTGACACACCGCCCGCCACCGCCGCGCCCGACAATGCAGGGATCGGCAACGTCACCGCCGCCGTTTTCGAAAACCCGTATTCGTACAAAGCAATATGGTCGTTCCAGTAATCGCCGCCGTTAAAGGTCACCGCCACTATGGTGACTCCGTCCTTCTCTGCCGCCGACACCAGACATTTGCCCGATTTGACGGTATACCCCGTTTTTAACCCGATCGTATATGGATACAACCTGAGCAACCGATTGTGGTTGGAAACGGTTGCCTCACGCATCGGGTCACCGAGTTTGATCACGGCGGTCTTCTGTTTGCAGATCGCCGCCAACCGCTCATCCTGTAACACGGCGGCACCGAGCAACGCCATATCCCGTGCAGTCGATCCGTGTCCGCCCTCGTCCAATCCCGACGGGGTGACGAACCGCGTATGTACCATACCGAGCGTTGCCGCTTTGCGGTTCATCTGCTCGGCAAACGACGGCAACGACCCGCTCGTCAGCATCGCGAGCGCGTTCGCGGCATCGTTGCCGGACGACAACAGCAATCCCGTCAACAGATCGTGTACGGTGATCTTATCGCCGCCGCGCAGACCCATTGATGACCCTTCCACCATCACCGCTTGCGACGGGATGGTCACTACCCGATCGAGCGGTAACTGCTCTGCCGCAACAAGCGCGGTCATCAGTTTGGTGGTACTCGCCATCGGGCGACGGGTATCGGCATCCTTTTCATACAGAAACCGACCCGACGTCGGCTCGTACAACACCGCCGACACCGACGACAGGGACGGTGCCGACTGTGCCGACACCGTTTGCGGTATACCGATACACACAAGCGACAGTAACAATGCCGCGATCCGTTTGATCATATATTCCACCTCATTGTAACCTATGCCGATGAGGGGAAAGAAAGTCCATTATTGTTCGGTTTTCTTCGGGATCAGATCGGTGATACGTTGAACAAGATCGGGAATCATATTCACCGCTTGATTGATGGTGTCGGGGTATGCCACCATCGGCAACACCCGTACCGTACCGTTCGCCGACACGATAAAGCCGATGGGGGTAATGTTGATACCCGCACCGCCGCCACCGCCGAACAGTTCCTGCGTTCCTTTGGTGGGCAGGTCGGAACCGCCGCTCGCAAATCCGTACGATACACGGGATACGGGGATCAGTACCGTACCGTCCGGTAAGGTCATCGGATCACCGATCACCGTGCTCACGTCCACCATCTGGCGGATCTTGTCGATGGAAACACCCATCAACTCCTGTACTTTATTGTCCATTATTCTGTTCCTCCTTCGATTTTACGAAATGAGTTTTTTGTAATTTTCGATACGCGAGCCAAGCAATAAACGCCGCCCATAACAAGCGAATCGGTATCGCGTGTGCCGTGATAAAGGCTCTCGCCGAGCCGTTTTGCGCTAAAAAGTCGGGGGTGACGGTCACTTCGCGGTGACGGATGCGAAGCACCGCCTGTACCGTGGTCAGCGCGGGAAACAACACCGCGCACACCCGTCCGTGCAGTTGTGCGGTTACCGACGCATCGGCAGACGCTACCGTCAGTTGCAACCGCAACCGATCCACCGTGATCGCCGCGAGGACACGGCGCACCGCCGTCCCCGCGATACGGGCAAGGGCTTGTACCAACCGCACCGTCTCACCCACCCCGTCCTCTTGCAGAGAACGGGAAAGCCGATCGAGCGGTCCTGCTTTTTTCTCGGCAGGCTTGTCCTCTTTTTCGGGCTTCTCGGGTCGGTCGGTCGGCTTGAGTGTGATCAACGGTAACCCGAACACCCTCACCGTCACCCGTAACGTGTCGTCGTATACCGCACGAACACCCACAGGAACGACCAGTACGAGTACGAGCAACGCGAGTATGCCGAGCAACGCATATCCGAGTATGGCTAACACGGTCATCACTCCTCGACGGATTCTGTATTCTCGATCACTTCTTCTAAGGTCGTTTCGACCATACGGGCATCCTCTTCCTGTTTGGGAAGCGGCGGCAGTTCGGACAGTTTGGAAACACCGAAACACCGTAAAAATACCGTCGTCGTCCCGTACAGTAACGGACGACCTGGCAGTTCCAACCGTCCTTTTTCTTCGATGAGGTTTTTCTGGATCAACCCTTGCAACACCGCCGAGCAATCCACACCGCGCACCTGTTCCACGAACGCTTTGGTGACCGGTTGGTTGTATGCCACGATGGCAAGTACCTCCATCGCCGCTTGCGATAAGGGGGTATTGCGCCGCATATCCAGCGCGGTACGAATGACCTGTGCGTATTCTTTGCGGGTACACAGTTGATACTGCTCGTCCAGACGGATCATACGGATACCGCCGTCGCGCATATTGATCTCGTTCATCAGATCTTCGGCAAACCGCACCGCGGTCTCCTCGTCGATCTCCAACACTTCCGCCAAACGGGAGGATGCCACCGGTTCGCCGCTCGCAAACAGTATGGCTTCGATCGCCGCTTTATATTCTTTCAGTTCCATTTTGGGATCTGTCCCCTTTCAACAACGTCACGGTCTGGTCTTTGCCGTCGCCGTTCACGGCAATGCGTTTCCCTTTAATGAGTTCCAACACCGCCAAAAAGGTCGCAACCAGTTCCGATTTGGTCTTCGCACCATCGTACAACGAATGGTACGCAACACCGCTCTTCGACCGTAAGCGGCGCAACACGAAAATGATCTTGGAAGTCACCGATACGATCTTTTTCGCCACAATGTTGTGAAACACCTGCGGCGAGGGCGGCAACCGCCGTTGTCCCCTGCCCGCCGCCGCTAAATACGCAAGGGTCAACTCGTCCGCGCGATGGAAACGGCGGTAGGTGTAGTCGGGTTCCACCTCGGCGGGTTCGCGCACGAACAGGTCGCCGCCGATACACTGACGGCGCATCCGCTCTGCCGCTTCGCGGCACAGTTGATATTCAATGAGTTCGCCGGTCAGTTGTTGTTTCAGTTCGTCCGCCTCTTCGTGACGGGGCAACAACATTGCCGACTTGATCTGTACCAGTCGCGCCGCCATATCCAAAAAATCGGTGGTCACGTCCATATCCAACCGCTGCATCGTGTGAATGGTGTCCATATACTGTTCCAGCACCTGATGGATGGGAATGTCGTAAATATTCAGTTTGTTTTTCTGAACCAGATGCAACAGCAGGTCCAGCGGCCCTTCAAAATCGGGCAGTTTGTAAGAGATCTCCATAGCGTACTTCCTTAAAAGAAATTAGGCAATCCAAACAGTGCGCACAATGCGCCGCCGAGCAGACCGCGTAAAAAGTCAAGCACCGTGTCCAGTTTACCCATAAACAACAACGCCATCACGATCCAGGTGATCTGGCGGGAATGTTGCTCCATCGTATACATCACGCGGTCGGGCAAAAACAGACCGAGAATGCGCGACCCGTCAAGCGGCGGTACGGGTAACAGGTTAAACACCGCCAACCCCAAATTGACCGACGCAAACACGTTGATCAACACGATCCACGCGATGTTGAACGCTGTTTCGGTCAACGGTAGAAGTAACACCAGACGGAACAGACCGAGCGAGATTGCCGCCAACAACAGGTTGGAAACGGGACCCGCAAGTGCTACCAGCGCCATATCCCGTTTCGGGTTACGGAAGTTACGCGGATTGACCGGTACCGGTCGCGCATATCCGAATCCGAACAGGAGCAGCATTACCGTTCCCCACGTATCGAGATGGGCAAGCGGATTAAACCGCAACCGCCCGTGCCACCGCGCGGTATTGTCGCCGAGTTTGTCCGCGACAAACGCGTGTGCCAGTTCGTGGATCGGCAACATCACGAAGATGAGCGCCGCGTAACTGACGAGCACCAACACGATCTCCAGCAAAGAGAGCGACGATATATTTCTGACCAGCGTAAACAACATAAGCCGTTCATCCTCAAATTCAATAAATTTCCATAATGTATTATAGCGTAAATGAAACCAAAATACAAGGATAAACCGCCATTCTGCGGCAGTTTTTAAAAAATTTTCACAACTTGCAAAAAAAAACTTGCTTTCTGCGAAAAAATCTGCTAATATACTTCTGTTGCTTTGAATGCGGCGGTATTTCCGCCGATGATACACCAGAAGGAGGTGCAGAAAATGGCAAAATGTGATTTCTGCGGCAAGTCGGTTACATTCGGTATCAAAGTTTCTCACTCGCACAGACGTTCCAACCGCACATGGCGTCCCAACATCAAACGCGTTAAGGCTGTGGTAGGCGGCACTCCCAAAAAGGTCTACGCCTGCACCCGTTGCCTGCGTTCGGGCAAGGTTACCCGCGCGGTATAAGGTGAGTTACAACTACTGAAAGAAGTCCGGATAGAGAGGGGATTTCCCCTGTTCTCTGTCCGGTTTTTTCTTTCCCCTTGCGTTTCGGCGAAAAACTGTATATAATACTAAAAAAAAGATAAGGAAGGGTTCTTATGAACATTTGGCACGACATTTCCGCCGCCCGTATCCAACCGCACGATTTCACCGCGGTGATCGAGATCCCGAAAGGCGGAAAAAACAAATACGAAATGGATAAGGAAACGGGTCTTCTGCGGCTCGACCGCGTGTTGTACACCGCTACCCACTATCCCGCCAACTACGGGTTTATCCCCCGCACCTATGCGGACGACGGTGACCCGCTCGACGTGCTGGTGATGTGTCAGGAATCCATCGTGCCGATGACCCTGGTACAATGTTACCCCATCGGTGTCATCAAGATGATCGACGACGAATCGGTGGACGAAAAGATCATTGCCGTCCCGTTCAAAGACCCCTCGCTTTCCTGCTACGAGGACATTTCGCAACTGCCGAAACATACCTTTGACGAAATTCAACATTTCTTCACGGTATACAAATCACTCGAAAACAAAAACACGGTGGTCAACGAAGTGATGGGCAGACAAGCCGCCATCGAAATCATCACCCACTGTATCGAAGAATACAAACACTGCTACTGTGGTGAAAGGAAGTAACCGATATGACCCATTTATACGGCAAAGAAAATCTGACCATGCTCACCGACTTTTACGAGTTGACCATGGCAAACGGTTTTTTCGAAAACGGACGCGGTGAACAGATCACCTATTTCGATATGTTCTTCCGCACTGTTCCCGACGGCGGCGGTTTCGCATTGATGGCAGGACTGGAACAGGTCATTCATTACCTGAAAAACTTGTCCTTCTCCCCCGACGACGTTGCGTATCTGCGCGGGAAAAACCTGTTCAGCGACGCATTTTTGCAATACCTTGCCGATTTTCGGTTCAGTTGCGACGTGTGGGCGGTCCCCGAAGGTACCCCCATCTTCCCGTACGAACCGATCCTCACGGTGCGCGGCCCTGCCATTCAGGCGCAATTCGTGGAAACGATGATTCTGCTCGCCATCAACCACCAGTCGCTCATCGCCACCAAAGCCAACCGCATCGTCCGCGCGGCAAACGGCAAAGCGGTGATGGAATTCGGGTCGCGTCGCGCGCAAGGGTTTAACGGTGCCGTTTACGGTGCGCGCGCGGCGTACATCGGCGGATGTATCGGTACCGCCTGCACCATCGCCGACCGCGAATTCGGTATCCCTGCGCTCGGCACGATGGCGCACAGTTGGGTGCAACTGTTCGACTCGGAATACGAGGCATTCGCCGCGTACGCCCGTGTCTATCCCCATTCCTGCACCTTGTTGGTGGACACCTATAACGTGTTGAAATCGGGTGTTCCCAATGCCATCCGCGTGTTTGACGAGGTACTCAAACCGATGGGTTGCCGCCCGAAAGGTATCCGCCTGGATTCGGGGGATATCGCGTATCTCGCCAAGAAAGCCCGTAAGATGCTGGACGATGCGGGGTATCCCGATTGTCAGATCTGCGCGTCCAACTCGCTGGACGAAAACATCATCCGCGATATGTTGGCGCAAGGCGCGTGCATCGACAGTTTCGGTGTCGGCGAACGGTTGATCACCGCGTCCAGCGACCCCGTTTTCGGCGGTGTATACAAGTTGGCGGCGGTGGAAAAAGACGGCGCGATCGTACCGCGTATCAAAGTCAGTGAAAACGTCGCCAAAATCACCAATCCCGGTTTTAAAGAAATCTGGCGGTTGTACGACCGCGAAAGCGGTAAAGCGATGGCGGATGTTATCACGATGCACGACGAGGTCATCGACGACCAAAAACCGTATGAGATCTTCCACCCCGAACATATCTGGAAACGCAAGACACTCCAGAATTTCCGCGCCGAACGGTTGCGCAGACCTATCTTCGTGAACGGCGAATGCGTATACGAATCCCCTTGTGTGACCGAGATCCGCGATTACTGCCGCGAACAGACTGCCACGTTGTGGGACGAAGTGTTGCGGTTCGAAAATCCCCACCGTTATTACGTCGACCTGTCTCAGAAACTCTGGGATGAAAAACACGCCCTGCTCTCCAAACACGGACATTAACGCAAGAAAAGAGGAATGATTTATGAAACGCATCGGCACTGTTTTACTGATATTGTGCATTTGTTTGTCGTTGTTCACCGCGCCGGTCGGTGCCGCATCCAAGAAAAACTTATGCGACACGTTCCAGACTTTTTTGGAAACGATGTATAACGGACCGGGAGAATTTGATACCAACGAACAAAAATTACGGTTTGTGTTTGAATCGTTGGCAACCGACGAGTATCTGCGGGAACAACCTGCCGAGGGCGAGGAAACACCTCACGGGAAATATGCCATTCCCGCTTCGGTGTTTTTGAAAAAGGCGGTATCGCTCTTTGACGTATCGTCCAAAGAACTGCGCTCGTTCCGTTTGCCCGAAAACCCCGACAGCAATCAGATCTACTACGACCCCGAAAATGACGTGTTCTCAGGAAACCGACTGGATGTGTCGTCCGAAAATGCCATTCAGATCGTCGGATATACCAAAAAAGCCGATCAGGAATACGTCGCGTACGCATTTATGTACGATTCGGAAAAAGGCTATTCTTCCGAAGAAGATGCAACGGCACAAGCAAACGGAAGCGGTGTACATAAAGCGGGAAAACGGTATTACGTCGTGGACGAATACCTGCGCATCACCTTGTACTACAACGGCGCACGTGCCCGTTTCGTACGACAAACCGACGTCGACACCCTTCCGTCGGATGACGAACTCATCAAAGTCGGCGAAAATACGGCATCGTACACGTGGGTATGGATCGTTTGCGGTGTGATCAGCGTCGCCTGTGTTGCCGTGATCGTCATCACCCTTTATAACAGAAAACGACCCCGTAAACGCAGATGAGAACCCGACCCGTGAGCGTAGTTGAAAATTGCGGGCGGGCGCCCCGGAACCTTGTTGTTTCACAATAAGAAAAATGACATCACCTGTCGATGATGTCATTTTTTATTGTTCATCTTGCGGCGGGAAGGTGATGGTGACGGTGGTGCCGAAACCGACGCGGCTGTTCAGCGAGATCACCGCGCCGTGTTGTGCGACGCCGTGTTTGACGATCGAAAGGCCAAGGCCCGTACCGCCGATGGCGCGGGAATGGCTTTTATCCACACGGTAAAACCGTTCAAACACACGTTGTTGTTCGTCGGCGGGAATACCGATTCCCGTATCCGCCACCCGTAATACGGGTTGTCCGTTTTCCCTGTCGACGGTCACCGTCACACGACCGCCCGCGCGGTTGTATTTGACCGCGTTTTCGCACAGGTTGAACAAGATCTCTTCCAGAATACGCGGAACACCGTATACTGTGAGCGGTTTGGTGCGGGTATCAAACGAAATGTTCTGCTTTTCCGTGAGCGGTCGCAGACGATTGACGGTGGTGCGGACCAGTTGTTGCATATCCACCGTTTCGCGTTGTTCGGTCACGGCGGGTTCGTCCAGACGGGAGAGTTCGAGGATATCTTCCACAAGGGTGATCATCCGTTTGGATTCGTCGTAGATACGACCCGCAAACCGCGGTACGTCTTCGGCTTTGACCATCCCATCGCGCAGAATCTCCGCAAACCCCGAAATGGACGTAAGCGGTGTTTTCAGTTCGTGGGACACGTTGGCGGTAAATTCGCGACGTAAGCGGTCACGGTTTTCCTTTTCGGTGATATCGAACAATACCACCATCGCACCGCATACACGATCGTGTCGGAGCATCGGATAAGCGGATAACCGACACGGTTTTCCGCCGATCTCGGTGGTGGTTTCGACGGGACGGTTGGCTAACGATTCCCGTACCGCTTGTGATAACGGTAATATCTCATCCGCCGTATGAGCGATGTTACGGCCGAGCAGTTCTTCTGCCGCTGCGTTGTGCGCGTCCAGTTTGCCGCGCGCATCAAACAACAATACACCTTCGTTTAATCGGCAAAGTACCGCCGCGAACCGACGACGTTCGCGATACAGTTCACAGAGCAGCCAGACGATGACGACGACCGATACCGCGAGGAGTATGGCGAGGATCTTCAACCCTCGTCACCCCCGATCTTGTAGCCGAGACCGCGTACCGTTTCGATGCAGTCACCGCATATGCCCAATTTACCGCGCAGTGTGCGGATATGTACGTCGACGGTACGGCTTTCGCCGGTATAATCGTACCCCCATATCTGACGCAACAAACGGTCGCGGTCCAGTACGTCACCGCGGTGTTCGAGGAGTAAACACAACAGGTCAAATTCTTTGTGGGTGAGCGTAACCGGTTCACCCGCGACCCGTACTTCACCGCCTGCGGGACGCACATACAGGTCACCGATACAAAATTCCTGTTTTTTCGCTTCGGTACGGCGCAGTAATGCCTTAACGCGGGAAACGAGTTCCATCATTCCGAACGGTTTGGTGACGTAATCGTCCGCGCCGCCATCGAGACCCACCACCGTGTCGTATTCACTGCTTTTGGCGGTGACCATCATCACGGGCAACCGCGCGGTCGCGGGATCGGCGCGTAACCGTTTGAGTACCGATAACCCGTCTTCGTCGGGTAACATAATATCCAGCAACAAAAGCGACGGACGTTGTTCGGTCATTGCCGTCCAGAACGCCGACGGATGCGAAAACCCTTTGGCGGTCAGACCCGTCGTATTGAGGGTGTAGATGACCAGTTCGCGGATGTTGTCGTCGTCTTCCAGAAAATAGATCATTGCCGTCACCTGCCTTTTTTGTGTCAGATCATCGATTGGTCGTTAATCATCAATTTAAACTGCAACCCCAACCGTTCCGCCGCTTTGCGGCACAGGATCATACGATCGAGGAAAATTTCAAAGTAATCCATCACCGAACCGTACTGCGGGTCGACTGTCAGTTTCAAGGTAACGGTGGTATGGTCTTCGTTGATGGTAAACCGCGATTTGTGAACCGAGTAGTTGACGCGGTCGTGAATGTCAAACGGATGGTTGTCACTTTTTCGCACTCGACTGCGCCGCACGTCGGATTTGTCCGCTAAAATGAGCGCCGCCGCCACCGAGTTGACCGGCACACCGGTACCCTCGTCGTGGTTACCGATCGCGGTGACGATGGTCGCGATATCTTCGGGCGGCATTCCTTTTGCGTTAAGGATGTTGAATGCCATGATCGCACCGCTCTGCGAATGTTCAATGCGATTGACGAGGTTGCCGATATCGTGCAGATACGCGGCGATGCGCGCAAGTTCCACCTCGTGTTCGAAAAAATTCAGTTCGCGCAGAATGTACGCCGCGTTTTCCGCGACCAGACTCACGTGCGCAAAACTGTGTTCGGTATATCCTTGTGCGAGCAACGATTCGTCCGCGCGTTTAATATACGCCTGCACGGCAGGGTCGTTGCGGATATCCTCAAACGTCATACGTGACACCGTCCTTTCGGGTTATCTGGAAAATTATAAAAACTTCTTGGTCAACGACGCGACCGAATCGACGCGGGTCGAGATCTTTAGTCGTAAATTCCGTCAAAAAGCATAGAAATACTGTCATAGTCAATACCGCACTTGCGTGTCCAACGATTCACGGGGTAAGCCGCATATCCTCTGTCACTCAGCGGCGAAAGCATATCCTTTTCACAGATATGTCCGACCGTAACACCAAACGAGTCGTTTGGATGTAAAATATTGAGATATCCCAGCATATCAATCAACGCTTCTATCTGCTCCACCGTCATCGTCAAAAGTCCGGATTGCTTTAATTCACGGCGTAGTTTTCCCGAAGTCGTGTTTAAGGGCGTGTTCTCTATTGCCCCAATAATTTTCATAAAGTGTTCGTAATCCGTCGGCGAATGTTCCGGACGAGGAAGATTTTTATATTCCTCTAAAAATACGATCGCTGTATTGAGATCAAATCGGAAAGGTATCAATGCCTTGAAATAGAAATGCTCCATATCAACGTTGATATGCCAAAACTGCATTTTCGGCTCTGTACTGACGGTATGATCATATCCGCAAATTTCGCATTTACTCTCTCGGTATCTGTCCTCCCACTCGCCATCTTTGCCTATAACAGAACCAACATATTTCTTTTCAAATTCGTGCTCGGGAAGATTTTTTATGTAATAATAACAAGCCAGTGCTGTTCTGTATTCAGCGACATTGTGTGCAACACCGTAGAGAAAATCTTTTGCCAATTCTTTCACGGAAAGCGTTGCGATCAATTCCTTGGCGTATCGAATCGCCTCAGCGTGCGGGTAAACACGCTCACAAAGTTTCATTGTTCCTTCGCTGACCGCAGGGAAATACTCCGCAACGGGAGCATTCCAAAAGTCGCGAAAATCTTTTCGTGCAAACCGTTTTAAGAGTTTCAGCGACACACTTTTATTGCAAGGTGCAACGGGGTCGTTTTGGTATTTCTTCACTTCTTCGACATACGATGCATTTATCTCATCGGAACAAGAGGTGCTTGTTTGCAAAGCGTCAAGCGGCAGGATAAAACGTTCGTCTCCGATCGCATTTGCAATCGTCTCGGATATTGTGTCCATAGCACTCTTTTTTTGCTTCTCCATAGCATTTCTCTCTTTTCGATATTAAACGTTACTGCCTTAAATTGGTGTTGAATTACCATATTCTTCTTATGCCCCGCGGGTCGAACTTAGTTGTCGAATCGACGCGTCAAAGACGCGACCGATTCGACGTGCGCCGTGCGCGGGAACATATCCACGGGGGTGACCTTTTCGGTCACGTAGCCGCGTTCGTCAAATCGTTTAAGGTCACGGGCGAGGGTAGCAGGATCGCAGGACACGTACACCACCCGTTCGGGTGCCATCCGTACCACCGTATCGATGAGTGCTTCGTCGCATCCTTTGCGCGGCGGATCAAGCACCACCGTGTCGGGTCGTACCCCTTCCCGTTCCAACCGTTTTGCCGCCTCGGCGGCATCGGCGGTGAAAAACCGCGCGTTCGTGATGCCGTTCGTTTCAGCATTCCGCTTGGCATCCTCGACCGCTTGCGGAACGATCTCCACACCGATGAGTTGTTCGGTCTTTTGCGCCATCGACAATCCGATGGTTCCCGTACCGCAATACAGATCCATCAACACTTTCGTTCGGTCAAGCGCCGCGTAATCGCGCGCGATGGTATACAACCGTTCCGCCTGTACCGTGTTGACCTGATAAAACGACAGCGGGGATAAACGAAACCGTAACCCGCACAGGGTATCGGTAATGTGATCCTCCCCGTACAGACAGAAGGTCTGTTCCCCTAAAATGACGTTGGTATCCGCCTTATTCAGGTTGACCATCACCGACGTCAAGTGCGGCACGTTTTGTTTGAGTGCCTCCACCAACCGTCCCGGCTCGGGCAGTTTGCCATTGGTGCAGACAAGGCATACCATCACTTCGCCGCTTCGTTCACCTTTTCGGATATAGATGTGCCGCACAAGACCCGTGCGCGTCGTTTCGTCGTACGGGGTCACGCGTTGTTGTTTCATCCACGCGGCGACCGTGTCGAGTATCGTCTTGAAAACGGGCGGTTGCAACAAACAATCGTGCTGCTCGATTACCCGATGACTGCGCGCCGCATACAACCCGATGAGCGGACGATGTTCACCCGCCGTCACGGGATACTGACCTTTGTTACGGTAACGGTCGGGACACTCGCAACCGACAACGGGTTCGGGGGTGATCGACAACCCGCCGATGCGTTTTAACGCGTCGGCGACCCGTTGCCATTTATACGACAACTCCGCCTCGTACGAAACGTGACGATATACACAACCGCCGCATTTGCCGAATACGGGACAATCCACCTCGATACGGTGGTCGGACGGAGTAATCACCCGTTCCACCTTGCCGTATGCCAGACGCGATTGCACCTTGACGATGCGACATTCGATCACGTCCCCTACCGCCGTTTGCGGTACGAATACCGTCAGTGCGGTGTCGCTACCTTCTTCGGCATAGCGGCAAACACCGTTGCCTTCGGCGGACATACCGACCACGGTCAATTCCACAATATCGTTTTTACGAAGCAACGGGTTCACCTTCTTACATCTCAAACAAGTTAATTTGACTGGTTGCGGGAAGAGCCGCCAACACACCGAGTTTCTGCATCGATTCGATCACCGCTTTGGTAACACCCGAACGGTTTTGCAGATCGTCGCAGGAAATGAACTCGCCGTCTTTGCGCGCTTCCATCAGCGACTCCGCCGCCGAGGTGCCCAGCCCGTGTATCGAACTGAACGGCAGACGGACTTTCCCGTCTTCCATCAGGAATTTATACGAATGGGATTTGTACAAGTCCACGGGTAAAAATTCCACACCGCGTTGCATCGCTTCATAAATGACGTGCAACGTTTCCGCCTGTGACAACTCTTTGGCGGTGGCTTCTTTTTTGTCTTTGGCACGGATCTCATCCATCGCGCGTTTAACCGCCGCAACACCTTGTTGTACCGGCTCGGCATCAAAATCTTCACCGCGACCGGTGAAATATGCCGCATAGTATTCGGCGGGACGGTGTACTTTATACCACGCGACTCTGAGTGCCGCGATACAGTATGCCGCCGCGTGCGCTTTCGGGAACATATACTTGATCTTGAAGCAGGAATCCATATACCATTGCGGCACGTGGTTCTCTTTCATCGCATTAATATGTTCCTCGGTGAGCAGTTTGGTCGCCTTGCCCTTACGCACGATCTCCATAATCTTAAATGCCATTTTCGGCGGTAATCCTTTGTGCATCAGGTAGGTCATAATGTTGTCACGGGTACCGATCACTTCCGAAATGGTACACGTTCCCGCGCGGATAAGTTCCTGTGCGTTACCGAGCCACACGTCGGTACCGTGTGACAACCCTGAAATCTGTAACAGGTCCGCAAAGGTGGTGGGACGACAATCGAGCAACATCTGTCGCACGAATCCCGTACCCATTTCGGGAATGGAGAGGGTACCCGTTTCGCAATCGATCTGTTCCACCGTCACGCCGAGCGGTTCGGGTGAGGTGAACAGTTTATACACTTCGGGGTCGGACATCGGCACGTCCATCACGCGGATCCCCGTATACTCTTCCAAATATTTGTAGATGGTCGGGATCACGTGACCCAAGTTATCCAGTTTCAGAATGGTATCGTGAATGGAATGGAAATCGAAGTGGGTGGTGATGATATCCGAATCGGCATCGTCGGCGGGATGTTGCGCGGGGCAAAAGTCCTCAATGACGTATTCACTCGGCACGACCACCATGCCGCCTGGGTGTTGTCCCGTCGTCCGTTTGACACCCGTACACCCTTGCGCCAGCCGCTCGATCTCCGCGTTGCTGAACGCGAGTCCGCGTTCCTCCGCATACTTTTTCACGTACCCGTACGCGGTCTTTTCCGCGACGGTGGAGATGGTACCGGCTTTGAACACGTGGTCACTGCCGAACAACGATTCGGTGTACTTGTGCGCCCGCGACTGGTATTCACTGGCAAAGTTCAAGTCGATATCGGGGGTCTTGTCCCCGTCGAAACCGAGGAAGGTCTCAAACGGTATCTCGTGACCGTCACGGTTAAGCGGTGTACCGCAATGCGGACAGTTTTTGTCGGGTAGGTCAAAACCTGAACCCACCGACCCGTCGGTGATGAATTCGGAATATTTACAGTGGGGACACGAGTAGTGCGGTTCGAGCGGATTGACTTCCGATATTCCCGCCATATTCGCAACGAACGACGATCCGACCGAACCACGCGATCCGACCAGATACCCGTTATCTACCGAGTTTTTCACGAGTTTTTGCGCGATCATATACAACACCGCAAACCCGTTTTTGATGATGGAATTCAGTTCTTTTTCCAGCCGTTTTGCCACCAGTTCGGGGACGGGATCACCGTACAACTCCTTCGCACGTGCCCAGGTGATCTCGGTCAACTGCTCGTCCGACCCGTCGATGTGCGGCGGATAGTTGCCCTCGGGGATCGGGCGGATCTCCTCAATGCTGTCGGCAATACGGTTGGGGTTCTCCACCACCACTTCGTATGCCTTTTCGGGGGGTAGATAATCAAATTCTTTGAGCATTTCGTCGGTGGTACGCAGGTACAACGGTGCTTGTTCATCCGCATCGGAATACCCTTGTCCCGCCTGTAAAATACGGCGGTACACCTCGTCTTCGGGATCTAAGAAATGTACGTCACAGGTTGCACAAACGGGAATGTTCAGTTCTTCGCCGAGCCGTACGATCGTGCGGTTGAATTCCCGCAACGTTTCCTCGTCGGGTGCGATCGGCGGTGCCATCGTCCCGTCTTTTCGTTTGGTGGGACGGAGCATGAAACGGTTGTTGCCGATGGGTTGAATTTCCAGAAAATCGTGAAACCGTGCGATCTCGCACAACTCGTCCCACGGCTTGTTTTGTAAGATCGCCTGGAACAATTCACTCGCTTCACACGCACTGCCGACGATCAACCCTTCGCGCAGTTCTTCCAACTTGCGCCGCTCAATGCGCGGTCGTTTATAGAAATTGTCCAGATGACTATACGAAATGAGTTTATACAGATTTTTCAGTCCCACCTGATTTTTCGCTAACAGGATCAAGTGGTAGGGACGTGTCTTTTTCGGATCTTCCCCGTCTTCCAGACGTTGTTCGTTGACGTAATACGCTTCGACACCGTACAGGATCTTGATCGGTTTGCCTTCCTTTTTCAGGTCGGCGGCGGTGTTCATCGCCTCAGGGTACGCTTGCGCTACCCCGTGGTCGGTGATAGCGATGGCGGGATGTCCCCATTTCGCCGCGCGTTTGATGAGCGCTTTGGCATCTGATACCGCGTCCATCGCGGACATTTTGGTATGCAGGTGTAACTCCACCCGTTTACGTTCGGCGGTATCCTGTTTTTCGTACCGTGTGACCAACGCGATGCATTTCGGAGAAAGTACGTTGCATTTTGCAAACTCGTCAAATTCATACGTACCGCTCATCAACACGCAACTGCCGTTTTTCAGCGATTCCATCGCTTCCAATTTTTGTTTATCGCGGCGCACGTCGGTCCATAAAATGACCTCGATGGAATTGGTGCGATCGCTGATATAGAAGGTGTGACGGATCTTCGCACCGTCGCGGAATGCGCGGGTCTCATACCCGAACACTTCACCCCACACCGTCACAAATCCGTCTTGCAAACGGTTGAGCGGGGTCGGGAATTCCCGTGATACGGTACCGAACAACGGTTGCGCGGTTTCGAGATACACGGGCAATCCGCCTTCGGGCGGCACGGTGGGGTCGGCGGGCTTGAGCGGTTTGACCGAAGCACCCTCGCTCGGCTTTTTCGCCGCTTTTTCAGCGGCGGCTTGTCGCGCCCTTTCGGCGGCTTCTTCCGCCTGCTTTTGTGCCTCTTCCATCAGTCGTTTATATTGCTCGTCGTCCTGTGATACGCTTTCTTCACCCACGAAGGTGACCGATACGGTACACCCGAACAATTCACGAATGAGCGAGGCAAACATTTTGTCGGTACCGGTCGTTTCGATGACGTTACGGGTACCGTGTTTGAGTTCCACCGTCCACCCGTTTTCGTCAGCGGTACACACCGCGTCATTGAACGTGCCGTTGACCACCGTACTGCGCCGTTTTAAAAAAGCGACCACCGTCGGAAAACACGACGGTGACAAACTATCGGCGGGATACAGCGGTAAAAACTCCGCACTGCGCAGTCCGAGTCCTGCGGCAACCGCTTGTTCCAATGCGGCGATGTGTTCGTATTCTTCAAAGCACGGCAAACACACCCGCGCGCGGATACGCATATCCGCGCGGTTTAATGAGATCTGTTCCACCGTCGCCTCGGCAAACCGTTCACGTACCGCCGCATCGGTTATGTAAGGGGAAAATAATACGTCTACTGTCGGTTGACTCATAACAATTCCAATTCCTTTATCAGTTCTTCGACCGCCTGCTCCTGTGCGACGGTACGAAGGATCTCTCCTTTTTTAAAGATGGCAACCTTCCCGTCACCACCCGCAATACCGAGATCGGCTTCTTTGGCTTCGCCCGGTCCGTTTACGATACATCCCATCACCGCGACGGTCGCGTTCTTGTGAATCGAGCGGACCAGCTCTTCCACCTCGTGCGCGATACCGATCAGATCGACCTTGGTACGTCCGCAGGTCGGGCAGGATACCAGCGTGACCCCGTCACGGCGCAATCCCAGACCTCTGAGAATATCGATACCCGCTTCCACCTCGCGTACGGGGTCAGCGGTCAAGGATACCCGAATGGTATCTCCGATTCCCTGCAATAACAACGAGCCGATACCCATTGCCGATTTGATCAGCCCCATTCGTTCGGTTCCCGCCTCGGTCACACCGAGATGCAACGGGTACTTACACGAAGCGGCGGTCAGTTGATACGCTTCCACCATCGTTTGGACGTTGGAGGATTTGATCGAGATGACGATATCGTCGAAATCGTATTTTTCCAGTAACGACGCGTGGTACAACGCACTTTCGCACATCGCTTGCGGGGTGGGATGCCCGTATTTTTTTAATATCTCTTTTTCCAGCGAACCCGAATTGACACCGATCCGAATGGGAATACGCTTATCGCGACACGCAGTCGCCACCGCGCGCACCCGTTCTTCGTCACCGATGTTGCCGGGATTGATGCGGATCTTATCGATCCCCGCCGCCACGCAATCAAGTGCCAGACGGTAGTCGAAATGAATGTCCGCTACCAGCGGAATGTCCACCTGCGATTTGACCGCGTCGACCAAGCGCACCGCTTCGGCATTGGGAATCGCGATGCGTAAAATGTCGCATCCCGCCTGCTTTAAGCGTTTGGCTTGTTCGACCGTTCCTGCCACGTCGTGCGCCGGAACGTTTCCCATTGATTGTACCGTGATCGGCGCCGTACCACCCATCGGCACTCCGCCTACCGTCACCGTTTTACACACACGACGTTGCATAACTGTCACCTCAAGCAAATAATTTAAACACGTCACTGAACGAAACGACCACAATCAGTAACAGTAACAAAGCCATTCCCGCCGCGTGGATCCAGCCCTCATATTTCGGGGGAACGGGTTTGCGGGTAATGCCTTCCCACGCAAGGAATACCAACCGTCCGCCGTCCAATGCGGGAAACGGTAACAGATTAAACACACCCACGTTGACCGTGAGTAACGTGATCAACATTAACACGTTGGCAAGACCATCCTGCCAGTAACTTTGTTGTACGGCATCTTCCACCACGTCACCGATGGCATCCACCGTGCCGATGGGTCCCGACAGTTCGTTGAGTCCGTACCGACCGGTCAACATCTGACCGAGCGATCGCCAGACCATCACCGCGATACTGACTTCGGTCTTCGCGGATTGGACGACGGTACTCCACACCGTCTGTTCGATGGCATTGACTTTAAAATCGTAGATCAACCGATACCCGCCGCTTTCAATCGGTTCCCGTTTGAAGGTCACCGCGGGTAATTCCACCGTTTGGGCCTTGCCGTCCACCGTACGACGTACGGTGATCGCGAACGATTCGTCGTCACCGCTTTGTAACAGCGATTGAATATCCATCACCGTAAACACGCGACCGCCTTCGATACTGAGAAGTTGATCGCCTTCCCGCAATCCGCTCTGGTAACTGACCGCGGTGTCGGGCAGTTCGGCAATGGCGGTACCCGCATAATACACGTTGCCGTTTTCAAGTGGGCGGGTACAGATCCCGTAATAGCCGAGCAACAAGATGAACCCGAGCAACAGGTTCATCGCAGCGCCTGCCGCCACGATGATGACCCGTTTCCACACTTTTTTGTTGCCGAACGCGCGGGGGTTTTGGGAAACGTCCGTAGTCTGTGCGGATACCGATCCGCTTCCCGCTTCGTCTTCCCCTTCCATCGCGCAATATCCGCCGATCGGAAGCAGACGTACCGAGTACTTGGTCTCGCCCTTGCCCCAACCGAACAGTTTGGGACCCATTCCCATCGCAAATTCGTTGACCTGAACGTCCAACCGCTTCGCCGCAATAAAATGACCCCATTCGTGAATGATCACGATGATCCCAAACACGAGCAATGCCGCCACAAGGCGCAATATCCACAACAATACGGTTAGTATGACCATCACCTCATTTGGTTTGTATAAAAGACTCCGTCTGTCGACGGCACTCGGCATCGATCGCCAGAATATCCTGTTCGGTGACCGCGTTCGGCAGCGGCATATCCAATGCCGCTTCAATACACGCGGCAATCTCGGGTAACGCGATACGCCCTTGCCTGAACGCTGCGTTTGCCACCTCGTTTGCGGCATTCGCCGCCGCGGGATATCCGCCGCCTTTTTGCAATGCCCGTCGACAGAGATCCATACACGGGAACGCTTGGTTATCGGGTTCGAAGAAGGTGAGTTTCCCGAACTCGGTCAAGGACAAGCGTTTGACCGACGACGGCAAACGTTGCGGATAGGTAAGCGCATATTGAATGGGAATGCGCATATCCGGTACACCGAGTTGCGCGAGTACCGAATAGTCTTCAAATTCCACCAGTGAGTGGATCACACTTTCACGGTGGACTACAATATCTATATTCTCCTGCGGCAGATCAAATAACCATCGCGCTTCGATGAGTTCTAATCCTTTGTTCATCATTGTGGCGGAATCGATGGTGATCTTCGCACCCATATCCCAGTTGGGATGCCGCAACGCATCGGCGGGGGTAACCGTTTTGAGTTGGTCGGCAGTCTTGCCGAAAAACGGACCGCCCGACGCGGTCAATATCAGACGGCGCACACCGTCGGGAGCAGTCATCGGCGGCACCCATCCGCCGTTTCGCGTACCCTGTAAACATTGGAAGATAGCAGAATGTTCACTGTCAACCGGTAATAACCGTACCCCGTTTTCGCGGGCGGTACGCATCACCGGTTCACCGCCCGCCACCAACGTTTCTTTGTTGGCAAGTGCCACGTCGTGTCCCGCTCTCAGTGCGGCAAGGGTCGGTTGTAATCCCACCATACCGACCACCGCGTTTAACACGGTATCGGCTTGCGGTAACGATGCCAACGTACACAATCCGTCCATACCGGTGAGAATGCGGGTATCACAGTCCGCCACCCGAACGCGCAGGTCGTTCGCCGCCGTTTCTTGAAACATCACCGCGTATTGCGGACGGTACCGACGGATCTGTTGTTCCATCGCGTCCACCTGACTGTGTGCCGCAAGTCCTAACACCGACCGACCCATCTGCTCGATCACGTCCAGTGCCTGAACACCGATCGATCCGGTTGAGCCGAGAATAACGATTCCTTTCATTGTGGGTGACTCCTCAATAGATAATGGGTAAAAACCGTACGGCGAAATACACGATGGGTAACACGAACAGTAAACTGTCAAAACGATCCATCACACCGCCGTGACCGGGAAACAAGTTGCCGAAATCTTTAATACCGCAACGACGTTTGATCAGCGACGCGAACAGGTCACCAATCACCGAAAGCGGCGCGCCGATCAACGCTAACCCGAAGATGGTCCAATAGGATACCGCACCCTCCTGCAGGAAAGCCGCTTGATAAACAAACCCCGCAAACAGGCTCATCAGGATGGAAAAACCGATCCCGCCGATCAGGCCCTCCACCGTTTTCTTCGGGGAGATGTTGGGACACAGTTTGTGTTTACCGAAAAAGGTACCGACAAAATAGGCACCGATATCCGACATCCACGAAATGATCAATGCCAAAAACACGTAAAACAGACCGTGCGTACCTGCGTTACGCAGATACGACAGGCTGGACAGCGATACCGCGATCATCACCGACAGTAACAACACCGCGCCCACCTTTTCGAGCGACAACACGTCGTGATATCGCAGATGTAATAAAATCACCGCCAACACGTAGACGATACATACCGTCACGACCTCCATAACGGTCATCCGATCGAAAAACGGTGCGACCAGCGCAAACACAATTGCCAACACCTTCAGCAACCGATGTCGGACCATTTTGGTAGCGGTCAATACTTCGTGTACCGCGATACCGCAGATGAATGACATCGCGATCGTCAACACGATGGACCACGGCAAAAACAAAACGACCAGTAATGCCGCCGCCGCGACCACACCTGTAATGATACGTGTTTTCACACTTTACACTTCCTCTCAAAGACCGCCGAAACGACGGTGGCGCTTTCCGTATTCTTCGAGCGCCTTATCCAGATCTTTGACCGTGAAATCCGGCCACAGGATATCCTCAAATACATATTCCGCATACGCGCATTGCCAGATGAGAAAATTGGAAAGCCGATATTCTCCGCTGGGACGCAGGATCATATCCACTTCCGCCTGACCGGCGGTATACAGATGTTGTTCCACCTTATCGACGTCGATATCCGTCGGTTGCAATGTTCCGTCCTGTACCTGTTGCGCGAGTGCGCGCATCGCGGTCACCAGTTCGTCACGGCCGCCGTAGTTGATAGCGAGGTTTAAGATCATTCCCGTCTTGTCGGCGGTGGATTCTTCCGCTTCCGCCATCAGTTGCTGAATGTCTTCGGACAACACCGTACGGTCACCGATAAAGCGGGTACGGATATTTTCGTGTTTAAAATCCGCCAGCGATTCTCTCAAATAATCCCGCAGCAGATTCATGATCGCGTCCACTTCCACTTTCGGTCGTTTCCAGTTTTCGGTGGAAAAGGTGTAGAAGGTGACCGACTCGATCCCGCGCTTTTCACAATGTTTGGCAATGGTACGGAACACTTTGGCACCTGCGGCATGACCCGCCGTACGCGGTAACCCGCGCTTTTGCGCCCATCGACCGTTTCCGTCCATAATAATACCGAGATGTTTCGGAACGGGTAACGTCTCGGCGGATTGCCGATCTTTCTTTTTTGAAAACAAAGGTATCATAACACTACCCCATTTTGAATATGACCGCCGGAGAATTTCCCCGCCGGTCATATACATCAGATCTCCATAATTTCTTTTTCTTTTTTCGCCGCGATATCGTCGATCTCTTTGCAGAATTTATCGGTGAGATCCTGCATCCGTTTTTCGGCGCCTTTGAGATCGTCCTCGGTGATCTCCGATTTTTTCTTCATATCTTTGAGTTTTTCGAGCGCGTCGCGACGGATCGAACGGATCGCCACTTTGGAATCCTCGCCGTATTTGGAAATGCCTTTGACCAGTTCCTTACGACGTTCCTCGGTAAGCGGCGGGAAGGTCAGGCGCAGCGCACTGCCGTCGTTCTGCGGATTCAACCCGAGATCCGACGTTAAGATCGCTTTTTCAATGTCACGCAAGGTACTCTTATCCCACGGTGTGATCAGAATGGTGCGCGGTTCGGGTACCGATATCGCCGCCATCTGGTTGATCGGGGTGGCGACACCGTAATAGTCGACCTGAATACGGTCGAGCACGGTGGGGTTGGCGCGACCGGCACGAATGGTGCCGTATTCTCTGACCAACGCGTCGATGGTCTTGTTCATTTTCTCTTTTACATTCGCAAATACTTGTTCCATAACGTTCTCCTTTAATCAGACACAATAGTGCCGATATTTTCACCCGCGATCGCGCGGACAATGTTTTCGGGTTGTTCGAGGTTGAATACCAAAATGGGCAGATGGTTGTCGTGGCACAAACTCGCGGCGGTGGAATCCATCACCTTCAAATCGCGGTTGAGCACTTCCATAAAGGACAGGGTATCGTATTTTTTGGCATCGGGGTTTTTCTTGGGATCACTGTCGTACACACCGTCCACCATACTGGCTTTGAAGATGATATCCGCCTCGATCTCCAACGCACGAAGCGCCGAAGCGGTATCGGTCGAGAAGAACGGGTTACCCGTACCGCAACCGAAAATGACCACGCGCCCTTTTTCCAGATGACGTACCGCACGGTTACGGATATACGGTTCGGCGATCTCGTTCATCGCGATCGCGGTCTGCACACGCACCTCACAGCCGAGTTGTTCCAGCGCATCCGCTAATGCCAACGAGTTGATGGTGGTCGCGAGCATACCCATATGATCGGCACGGGTGCGATCCATCTTACCGCTCGAACGTCCGCGCCAGAAGTTACCGCCGCCGACAACGATGGCGATCTGCGCACCGGCATCCACACATTCTTTGACAGAAGCACACACGTTCATCACCACGTCAAAATCCAAACCGGTACCTTTTTCACCGGACAGTGCTTCTCCGCTCAATTTCAGTAAAACGCGCTTGTATTTGGGTTGCATACGTTCACGCTCATTTCTGTTCAATATAGTATTTCTATTTTACTATAAACTTTGAATTCTGTAAAGTGATAATGATAAATTTACCCATTAAAAAATTCAAGGTCGGCAGAGCCGACCTTGCGATCATTCGGTTATTGTGGTGGTTGTTGCGGAAGAAACGGTCGTATCCCCCGTTGCAACCGTGGTCGTGGTGTCCGTTTGCGTGTCGTCGGCGGCAACGTTCTTGACCAACCAGGTGGTGGCAAGATAGCGACCGCGCGAAACGATGGACGGATTGCACACGGTATTGATGATCTTACCTTCCAGCGCCATCGACGACGACGTACCGCCGTCTAAGTTCGCGGCATTGATCGCGCCGAACTCGCTCAGAATATCCGCCATCAGCGCATAGTTTGCGCCGTCGATACTGCGTTTGGAACTGCCGTCCACCACCAGCAACAAGACCATACCGTCTTCCCGTTGACCGATGGCGGAACGGGGATCGTAGCCACCCGCCAGACCGCTGAACTGCGCCATCACACCGCCGCGAATGAGCACCGTCGGTTCACGCCAACTCACCGCATCACGAATGCCGAGCGAAGCGACCTGATATTCGTTAAACTTACCCATGACCAGTCGGTTCTTGTAATCGAACCCGATAATGGTGTGATTTTCTTCTTCGGTGTATACCGTCATAACCCCGTCTTTGACCACCGTACCGAGCGGGATCCCGCCGGTACCGACACCGTTGACGTCCACCCAACCGCCGGCATTGATACCGCACAGCGCGTCGTTGTCGTTGCACATATCGGCAATGATCTGTCCTTTACCGGGAGTCTTCGTCGGGTTGTCTTTATCCCCCACGTTCTTGGTAACACCCAACGTCACACGGGACGGGTCTTTGACCTGAATCAACCGCGCGGTATACTTGCCCTTAGGGGTCGTACCCGAGAATTTGATGATCTGCACTTCGCCGTCGTCGTAGATCACTTCGGCGGGATATTTTTCCGACGTGGCAAACTCGATCGGTTGCGGTTCCACCGGTACGTCCGGCTCATCCGGTACGTCCGGAACGGGGTCGGGGGTGGGTTCGGGTTCTTTAAAACTGTTGTTTTCCAACACCGTGTCGATGGTATCCTGCGAGAAGAACCAGGTGCACAGCCACGGGTTGGAGGTGTGATAGGTCATCAGAATGTACTGGTCGCGATATTCGTGGGTCCACGGCGAATAAAAGATGAACAAAAACACCGCCACGATCAACACGATCACCGAAAGCAACCCGATGCCGATTCCCGCAAAGACCCGTTTGACAACCGAAGACGGTTTCACGGGTGCGGCATGACGCGCCCGTTTTTTCTCAACGGTATATTCTAAGGGTCGGGGCGGTTGTACAACCGTTTCTTGCTGCGTTTCTTGTTCAACAACCGTTACTCGTTGTTCGTCCATCCTGTTTTCGTTCCCTTCTTAACATCCTACCTTGCATCATATCATATATTCCCGCAAAAAGCAACGAAATGTGACAAGAAAATGCTCCCATCGCAATCGGTATCGATCCGCTCTTCTTTTGCTTTTTTCAATTGTTTCCTTGAAATTCGTTGCATTTATTGGTATGATAGTGAAAAGAGGTGAGAATATGTCGGATACCGTATTGCATATCTGTTGCGCGCCGTGCGCGATCGCGTGTATTGACGCGTTGCGTGAAGAAGGCATCGCGCCGACGGGGTATTGGTACAACCCCAACATCCACCCCTATACCGAGTACCGTACCCGCAAAGAAACGCTGATCGCGTATGCGGACACGGTCAAACTGCCGCTTATTATCAACAACGACTACGCGTTGCGTCCGTTTATCCGCGCTGTTTCGCCCGACTTCGACAATCGGTGTGTCACCTGCTATCAACTGCGAATGGAAGAAACCGCGCGGTTTACCGCCGAACACGGGTTTTCTTCCTTCACCACCACCCTGCTCATCAGCCCCTACCAGCAACACGAACTGTTGGTTCAGGTCGCTCAGCAGGCGGCAGAGCGGTACGGCGTTACCTTCCTGTACCGCGATTTCCGCCCGTTGTTCCGCGACGGACAGGAACGCGCGAAAGAACTCGGGTTATACCGACAAAAATATTGCGGTTGCATCTTCAGTGAAGAAGAACGCTACCGCAAACAAAAGGTTATTCGATAAAGGTGATCCGATCGGGAAAGGTCCCGTCGGTACAGACGGTCAGGCGATATCCGTCGAGCGGATAGGTGCGACACGGCAGGTCACGCGATACCGTCGACAACCCCGAAAGTCCCTTCCCGCTTTGCTTTAAGCGGCTTTCGGTTTCGGTCCATAACCCGAAAAATGCGTCCAAACGTTCCGCTTCGGGTACGGTCATCAACCACGCATACTGCGTCTCGGTAAACGCGCGTTTTGCCGCGCGTTGCCAATCAAAAGGACGGATCTGTTCAATATCCACACCCACCGCCGCGTCGGTCAATACGCAAACGGCATAATCGCCGCTATGGGATAGGCTGAAATGCACCTGCGGATGATCGGGGAGATACGGTTTGCCGTGTTCATTTTTCGCGATAACGACCGTCTGTTCGCGCAATCCCACCGTTTTAAGCGCCTCGTCCAACGCGACACCCGCGCACAAGCACCGTTTTTGTTCGATCGGGTCACGGTACCGTGCGGCTTGCTCCAGCCGCGCCACCGACAGTTGCGTGTCGTCCGCCTCGTACGCGGTCGATACCGCGATCAACACCGCCATCGTGATTCCCCCTTTTTTCTTCATTGTATCATATCTTCAATGGACTTGTCCATTATCTTTTAGGAGGTTTTTATATGCAACGCATCGCCAAATTCGAATACGTATCCGAAGCACAATTCGCCGCCGCCTTTGACGGGGACACCCCCGCCTACCCCGATCTGCCTCGCCGCGCGACGACGGGGTCTGCGGGATACGATTTTTTCACCCCCTGTCCCATTCATTTGGCACCGGGTGAAACGGCGAAGATCCCCACCGGTATCCGTTGCCGTATGGAGGACGGATGGGTACTGCAACTGTACCCGCGAAGCGGACTCGGGTTTTCCTATCGGTTGCAACTCAACAACACCGTCGGCATCATCGACAGTGACTACTATTACTCGGACAACGAAGGTCACATCTTCATCAAGATCACCAACGATTCCAACGAGGGTAAAACGTTGGATCTGCCTGTCGGCAGTGCGTTTGCGCAGGGTATCTTTATGCAATACGGCATCACCGAGGACGACTGCGTCGACACCGTCCGCAACGGCGGACTCGGCAGTACCTCAAAGTCATAACCCAATAAAAAAGACGCGAATTACATCGCGTCTTTTTTATTGGGTTTGACGTCACTTGCGCGATCGGTCAAACCTGAGGTGAAAATATATACAAAACCCATCCCAACTTTGCCTTCAAAATGTGTAATACCAATTTCCCACAAATGATCGGCAGAGAAAATAATAACACATAAGTATTCATTTGTCAACATATGTGTTCAGTACCGTCAATATTTCCGCATAGAATATGCATAGAGGTGATGCTATGTATATTCCGACGTTGGATGCGGTCACGGTGGGGAACGCAATTGCGTTTTTTCGGAAAAAGAATGGTATATCGCAGGAGGTGTTGAGCGGACTCGCGGATATCGGGCGCAGTCATTTAAGTGCGATCGAGCGCGGAGAACGCAAACCGACTTTAGAAACCTTATACCGTATCTGCACGGCATTGGACGTGAAGATGAGTACGGTTATCGCAAAAATCGAAGAAGATCTTGAAGCATAAAAAAGACCTGCCGATGCGGTACGCATCGGCAGGTTTGTTTTTTGGAAACTTATTTGAGTTCGACTTTCGCGCCGGCTTCTTCGAGTTTCGCTTTGATGGATTCGGCTTCGTCTTTGCCTGCGCCCTCTTTGAGGGTTTTGGGAGCGCCGTCCACCAGGTCTTTCGCTTCTTTCAAGCCGAGACCGGTGATCTCGCGGACCACTTTGATAACGTTGATCTTGTTGGGACCGACTTCGGCGAGAACAACATCAAAATCGGTTTTCTCTTCAGCGGCAGCCGCAGGAGCAGCGCCACCCGCCATAACGGCAACAGGAGCAGCAGCGGAAACACCGAATTCTTCTTCGATGGCTTTCACGAGTTCGTTCAATTCCAGAACGGTAAGAGCTTTGATCTCTTCGATCATGTTGGTGATTTTCTCAGACATGATAAATACCTCCGTAATTTTTAATGTTTTTAAATGATTTGTAAGGCGAGATTACGCCTCGGCAGGAGCGTCTGCTCCTTGTTTTTCGGCAACGGCGTTAAGCGCACGTGCCAGGTTGCCAATGGTAGCGGTAAGACCGCCCAAGAACATCGACAACAGAACTTCTCTCGGCGGGACTTTGGACAGGTCGGACACGGTAGCCGCGTCAACGACTTTGCCTTCAAAGATACCGGCTTTGATTTTGAAGTTATCGTGTTTTTCTGCGTATTCGCACAACACTTTTGCGGGAGCCAACGCATCGTCTTTGGAAATGGCGATGGCGGTAGCACCTTCGAGCACGCCTTTCAGATCACCGTAACCGGCATTGTCAGCGGCACGACCAAGCAGGGTGTTTTTCACGACCGCGTATTCCACACCCGCTTCACGCAATTTACGGCGAAGAAGGGTATCGTCCGCGACGGTGATACCGGAATAGTCAACGACCACACCGGCGGCGGCACCGTTCAACTTATCAGTCAATTCGGCAACCAGAGCCTGCTTTTGCAGTAATACTTTCTCACTCGGCATTTTTACATTTCACCTCCGAATATGGAATATCACTGTTATTCCAAAAGAAAACGCTCTTTCCGTGTTTCCACAGAAAGAGCGGCAATCATACAAAGCTATGCTTAGCATCACTGCGTTTCTGCCTCGGTGGGCGCCAAAAGCGTTAGGTACGAACGTACACCCACTGTCTGTGGAAGAACAGCTTAAGTATTATAACACAAGCATTTTGAAAATGCAAGTGTTTTTTGCGGCTTTATCAGCCGACTTTAGCGGGGTTGATCTTCACGCCGGGGCCCATCGTGGACGCCACGGTGCAAGAACGAATGTACTGACCTTTTGCCGCGGCGGGTTTCGCACGAACGATCGCGCCGAGCAACGCGTCAAAGTTCTCCTGGAGTTTTTCAACACCGAAAGACACTTTGCCGATGGGGCAGTGAATGATGTTGGTTTTGTCAAGACGGTACTCGATCTTACCGGCTTTCGCCTCGGTGACCGCTTTCGCGACATCGGGGGTAACGGTACCGGCTTTCGGGTTGGGCATCAAGCCACGGGGACCGAGCACCTTACCCAAACGACCGACCAAGCCCATCATATCGGGGCTTGCGATCACAACGTCGAAATCCATCCAACCGCCGTTGA
>CAYSPZ010000013.1:0-30584 GCA_964433065.1 uncultured Eubacteriales bacterium
GGTATCGCCGTCCGGAACGGGGAATACGTTTAACGCATCGACCGCTTGCTTTTGTTGCGAAAGACAATTGGATGCGGAGATCATCGCATCGCGCAATAAACTACCTTGAATCAACTAATAGCACTCCTTTGTTGGTGACAGTCAAAAAACGATGGCTGTCATCTTACTCGGATTTCATACCGTCGACAAAGACGTTGACTTTCTTGACCGTAAGGCCGGTTGCTTCTTCGACGGTGTAGCGTACTTTGTTAACAATACTTTTGGCGATCTCGGAAATGTTCATACCGTAAATAACACAGATATGCAGATCGACCACCAATTTTTCGTTTTCGCTGCGCACACGGATGCCTTCATCGGCATAAGCACGTTTGGAAAATACCGAACGCAATCCTTGACGTGTACCGCTTTTGACCATACCGGCAACACCGTAGCAAGAAGACACGGCATTTCCGATCAAATATGAAAAGTATTCTTGAGAGATTTCAATGCTGCCCAAGTGATTTTCAATGCGGATCATATCGTTAACACACCTTTCCGGGGAAATGTATCGCAAAATACGACGCATACAGTATATCATAAATATTGGCAATAATCAAGGATATTTTTAAAGATAATCTAATTGACAAGTATACGGCAGTTGCCGTATAATATGGGGTGTATTTTACAAGGGAGTGATTCTATGGGCGATACATTAGCTCAAAAGTTGATCAGAAGTCATCTGGTCAGCGGAAATATGACGGTCGGTGAAGAGATCGGACTTCGCATCGATCAAACCTTAACGCAGGATGCGACCGGTACGATGGCGTATCTGGAATTTGAAGCGATCGGGGTTCCGCGTGTGCGTACCGAGCGCTCGGTTGCGTATATCGATCATAACACGTTACAAACGGGATTTGAAAATGCCGACGACCATCGGTATATCCAGACGGTGTGCAAAAAACACGGTTTGTATTTTTCCCGTCCCGGTAATGGTATTTGTCACCAGGTGCATCTGGAACGGTTCGGTATTCCGGGTAAGACACTGATCGGATCGGATAGTCATACCCCCACCGGCGGCGGTATCGGTATGCTGGCATTCGGTGCCGGCGGATTGGACGTTGCAGTGGCGATGGGCGGCGGTACATACTACATTACTATGCCCCGTATGGTGCGTATTAACCTGACCGGCAAACTTTCACCGTGGGTAGCGGCAAAAGACGTCATCCTTGAAGTGTTGCGTCGTATGTCGGTCAAGGGTGGTGTAGGCAAGATCGTGGAATACGGCGGTGAAGGTGTCAAGACCTTGTCGGTTCCCGAACGTGCGACCATCACCAATATGGGTGCCGAACTGGGCGCGTCTACCTCCATCTTCCCGTCGGATGAGATCACTTATGAATTTATGAAAGCACAAGGCCGTGAAAACGATTGGGTCGCGTTGCAACCCGATGCCGACGCGGTGTACGATGAAGTGATCGACATTGATCTGTCGGCATTGCGTCCGCTTGCGGCATGCCCGCATTCGCCCGACGCGGTGAAAGCGGTGGAAGATATCGGTCCGATCGCGGTGGATCAATGTTGTATCGGTTCCTGTACCAACTCGTCGCTTATGGATATGCTGAAAGTTGCCGCGATCTTAAAAGGCAAAACGGTACATCCCAATGTCAGTTTGTCCATTGCGCCCGGTTCTAAACAGGTTTACAATATGTTGGCGGAAAACGGTGCGTTGGCAGATCTCATTGCCGCAGGTGCCCGTATTCTGGAATGCGCGTGCGGTCCGTGTATCGGTATGGGACAATCTCCCAATTCCAAAGGCGTGTCGTTGCGCACGTTCAACCGCAACTTTGAAGGTCGTTCCGGTACGGCAGACGGTCAGGTATATCTGGTCAGTCCCGAAACGGCGGCGGTGTCCGCGTTGACGGGTGTGTTTACCGATCCTCGCACCATGGGCGAAGCGCCCGTTGTGAATATGCCGGAATCCTTCTTGATCAACGACAATATGATCGTGCCGCCCGCTCCCGAAGCGGAGATGGACAGTGTAGAGATTGTGCGCGGTCCCAACATTAAACCGTTCCCACAAACGGCGCCGCTTGCCGAAAGCATTACGGCGAATGTGCTGCTCAAAGTCGGCGATAATATCACCACCGACCACATTATGCCTGCGGGTGCCAAGATCCTGCCGTTGCGCTCCAACATTCCTGCTATCTCGGAGCATTGCTTTGTGCGGTGTGACGAGGAGTTCCCCGCGCGTTGCCACCGTGAGGGTCAAGGGTTTATCATCGGCGGTTCCAACTACGGACAGGGCAGTTCGCGTGAACACGCGGCATTAGCACCGTTGTATCTGGGCATCAAAGCGGTGATCGTGAAATCGTTTGCTCGTATTCACGTCGCCAACCTGATCAACGCGGGTATTCTGCCGCTGACCTTCCGTAACGAAGCGGATTACGATGCGATCTCGCTCGGCGACACCTTGTCGTTGCCCGATGTGCGTCGTCGCCTGGAAAACGGAGAAGAAGTCATTCTTAAAAACGAAACGACCGGCAAAGAGATTCCGCTCAACACCGGTTTCTCCGAACGGCAGATCGCCATGTTACTCGCAGGCGGTTTGTTGGATTATACGCGCGAAAACGGATAATCTGTAATTTCAAAAAAGACAAACTTGTGAAGTCACAAGTTTGTCTTTTTTTGTTTTCGGCGATTGAAATATGAATAAAGTATTCTAAAAAGAGTCACACTATCCTTGACCTGAAAAAGGAGGATGACGATGAACGATTCAAAAAATACCGATTTTGACGAGAAACCCAAAGGCGCGGGTAAAGGATTTTACGTGGCGCTTGCCGTTTGTTTGTTAGCCATCGTAGGTGTGGCGCTGGTATCGTTTTGGGATACCGATCCGATCACCGACGATCCGCCGCTTACCACCACACAAACGTTGATGCCGACGGGTACCACTACCGCCCGTCCGGTCGGCGCGACCGCTACCGGTGTACCGGATACGCGTACGACAACGTCTACGTCGCAACAGACCACGACGACCACCGCGAAACAGAAAACGTTGTTTGTGTTACCTGCCACCAACGTCATTCTGGAAGCGTACAGCGATCTGCCGGTGTATTCCGAAACGTTGGGTGAATGGCGCACACACGACGGTGTGGATTTTGCGTGTGACAACGGTGAAACGGTAAAGGCGGTGGCAGACGGTACGGTATCGTCGATCAAAGAGGATGCTTTATGGGGAAACGTGATCGAGATCGACCACGGCGATAAACTTGTCTCCCGATACTGTGGTGTAAAACCGATCGATATTCAGGAAGGTCAAACGGTCAAAGCGGGTGAGAGTATCGGTACGGTAGGGGATATTCCGATGGAGATCACCAAACCGTCACACCTGCATCTGGAACTGTTATCCAACGGAAAAGTGCTGGATCCGATGACGCTTATTCAAGGAGAAACGGTCAACTATACGACCTCGCCCACGGAAACCGAATAGATACCTGTTCGGAGCGGTAAAAAGGGCGGCAAAAAAGGCGGTGCATTGCACCGCCTTTTTGTCATGTCTTGCTCATATACATTACCAAACTGTGTGGAAGAAGTTTGGCAAGGACCCGATAAAATTTAAAGAACAGAAGATTGGTGTAAACGCCTTTCCCTTTACGCAGTGCGCGGAGGGATTTTTCGGCAACCGTACGCGGCGAACAATAGGGGAGTGTCTGGAACGTTTTGGAGTGTCCCACAATGTCCGCTACTTCCAAAAATTCGGTTGCCATCGGACCGGGACATACCGCCGAAACTTGAATACCAAGCGGTTTGAGTTCACGGCGCAACGCTTTGGAAAAACTGTATACATACGCTTTGGTGGAACAGTAGACCGTCATACGGGGTGTGGGCGCAAACGCGGCGATCGAGCACACGTTGAGAATACCGCTGTCCTTTTTCATGTACGGTAACGACAGATGGGTGATGGCGGTAAGGGCACGACAGTTCAGATCGATCATTCCTGTTTGCTCCGCCGTATTGCCGTCGGCAAAATTTCCCAGTTTACCGTATCCTGCGTTGTTAATTAACAACGTGATGCAGGGATTGTGTTCTTTTAGCAGTTGTGCGTAGGTGTCAAACGCTTCGGTCTGTTGCAGGTCAAGCACAACCGAGCGGAACTTGAGCGTCGGAAAGGCGTCGGCGATCGCTTGTAACCGCTCTTCGCGACGGGCAATCAACCACACCTCATCGGGCGGTGACGGTAATTGCGCCAACTGCGCAACGTATTCTCTGCCAAGACCGGACGAAGCGCCCGTGATAACCGCAATGTTCATTGTACATCCCTCTTTTCTTGTTGCCAGTATAGCATTTATTTGTACAGAAATCAATGGTGCTTTTTTGTTGACAAAAGACACGCATTTCGGTACAATAAAAGGGCGAGGTGTTGGGATATGTCAAAGTTGTTATTTGCCGTCGAGATCATCGGCACGATCGCGTTTGCGTGGTCGGGCGCGATGGTGGCGATTCAAAAGAAAATGGATATTTTCGGTATCGCGATCTTAGCGTTGACCACCGCTGTCGGCGGCGGTGTGGTACGCGACGTCGTATTGGGCATTCATCCGCCCGCAATGTTTCACAATCCCATCTATGCGTTGGTTGCCGTTTCAACCGCGCTGATCGCGTGTTTGCCCGCGTTAAGGCGGTTACTTGGTCGAAAACAACGGGTATCCGACCTTCTGATGCTGTGGATGGATGCCATCGGACTCGGCGCTTTTACGGTCGTCGGTGTGCAGACCGCCATTCTGGCAGGACATGCCGATAACCTGTTTTTGCTCATCTTCGTCGGAACGGTCACGGGTGTTGGCGGCGGTGTGATGCGGGACGTGTTTTCGTGCAGTATGCCGTACATTTTCGTCAAACATTTTTATGCGACCGCTTCGATCATCGGGGCGCTTCTCAGCGGATTGCTTTGGAACGTCGTCGGCGGAACGTTGTCGATGATGATCGGTGCCGGTACGGTGATCGTGTTGCGGTTGCTTGCAGCGCGTTTCCATTGGAGTTTACCCAGACCGCAGAGTTTACCCGGACCACAAGAATAAGAAAAGGAGAAAACGATATGCCACCCAGAAGACCTGCGCACGCGCGCAAAGCCGAAAAAAAGATCCGTCGTATTTTATTTTGTTCTCTTGCCGTCATCGCCGTAGCGGCGGTAGCGGTGGGCGGTATTTCGTTGATCCGTAATTGGACGAAACCGAATACCGATCTGCCCGGCAACGATACACCCAAACCTGAAGAGCCGAAAGGTCCTGCGGTCGTTGCTACTGCGACGGTCGGCAGTTCGGGCGATATCCTCATTCACCGTCCCGTTCGTCAGGCGGGTTATAATGCCCAAACGGGTGCATACGACTACACCGATTCGTTCGCGTTTTTGACCCCGTACGTGTCGGCGATCGACTATGCCGTCGTCAACGCGGAATTTTCGGTCAGTGCCAACGGTACGTACAGTTCGCTGCCGTTCCGCGTTCCCGCCTCGGTGGTGACTGCGCTTAAAAATACCGGATACGATATGGGCCTTACCGCTAACAACCATATTTCGGACGGCGGTGTTGCCGGTATCAAGAAAACGATGGATACCCTCAAAGAAAACGGAATGGATTTTACCGGCAGTCGGTATAACGCGGCGGATTCACGGTACATCATTAAGGATGTCAACGGGATCAAGATCGGTTTTTTGAACTATACGTATAACAGTTGTTGGAACACCAACAGTTTTTCAACCGCCAACCTTCCCGCATTCTATGAAGATGCGGCATCGCTCATTTCGTCGATGAGAGAAAGCGGTGCGGACCTCATCTATCTGTACATTCACTGGGGTGCGGAGTACGCCCTGACACCGAACGAAAGCCAACAGGCGATCGCACAAAAAATGTGTGATCTGGGTGTCGACGTGATCGTCGGCGGTCACCCCCATAAGATCCAACCGCTTGAAATGATCACCAGCACCTCAGGGGATCACCGTACCATCTGTCTGTATTCAAGCGGTAACCTGCTTTCGGGACAACAGATTGAGTGTATGGCAGGCGGTACCAAGGCTAACAGTCCTCACTGTTACCAAGATGCGTGGCATTTCCCCGGCTGCGATTATCCCGACGTGGCAGACCGTACCAAAGACGAGCATCGTCTGGAACACGGTACCACCTGTAACGATAACGGGCACACCGAAGACGGTGTTCTGTTCAACGTGACCGCGACCAAATACGAGGACGGTACGGTGATGATCTCGGGAGTCGACGTGTTACCGGTATGGTGTATGGGCAGAGATTTTGTTCGTGCCTCCAATCCGGTCAACAGTTATTTCAACGAATACACGCTGATCCCGCTCGATAAGCGTACGAACTGGGCAGAAGCCTACGGGTTGACCGAAGCGGAATTGACCGAAGCGGGATACTCGTATAATCGTACGATGGCGTTGGTCGGTGACGGAATAACCACCATCAACGGTACGTACCAGTTAGCGATCCGCGACTACATTGACGCGTATAAACAAGCACAGTCCGATAACACAACGACACAATGAGGAGGCGGCGGGGGTAACCCCGCCGATTATTCTGTTATGACCATTTTAGAAACATTAAGCGCCGAATTACATCTGCGTCCCGCGCAGGTGGAGAATACCGTCCGTCTGATCGACGAAGGGAACACCATCCCGTTTATTGCCCGATACCGTAAAGAGGTGACGGGTTCGCTCGACGATCAGGTACTTCGTGAATTGTACGATCGTCTGACCTATCTGCGTAATCTGGAAGAACAACGGGAAAAGGTACGCGCGGCGCTTACGGAACAACAGGTTCTCACCGATGAGTTGGACGCGGCACTTGCGGCGGCAACCACCCTTACTGAAATTGAGGATATTTATCGTCCGTACCGACCCAAACGTAAAACGCGCGCCTCGATCGCGCGCGCAAAAGGTCTGCAACCGTTGGCGGATGCGTTATATGCCCAACCGACGAGCGGCGAAGAACCACTGACATTGGCACAGGCATATATAACCGAAGAAGTACCGACTGTGCAAGACGCGTTGCAAGGTGCCAACGACATTTTGGCGGAGCAGATCTCCGACGAAGCGAGCGGACGAAAACGGTTGCGCGTGGTATGTATGGCAAACGGGCTGCTGACCGTGAAAGGCACAAAGGAAGACCTCGACGTATACGATATGTATCGTGAATACGAGGAACCGTTGCGTCGTATCCCGTCCCACCGTATTCTCGCGGTCAACCGCGGTGAACGGGAGGAATACCTAAAAGTTTCGATTACCTGCGATCGCGCCAAATCCCTCGCGGTGTTGTCGTCCATTCACCTGAAAGAACGGTCGGTATATGCGGATTTCGTATTATCTGCCATCGAAGATGCGTATGATCGGCTGATTTTCCCGTCGATCGAACGGGAATTGCGTAACGAGTTGACCGATAAAGCCTCCACTTCCGCGATACAGGTGTTCGCGTCCAATCTGCGGCAACTGTTGATGCAACCGCCCGTGAAAGGTCGCGTTGCGTTGGGCATTGACCCCGGTTACCGTACGGGATGCAAGGTGGCGGTGGTGGATGCGACCGGAAAGGTGCTGGATACGGGTGTTATTTATCCCGTGCCGCCGCATAATAAAATAGAACAAGCCAAGACGATCGTACGCAATCTGATCGAAAAACACGGTGTGACCATCATCGCCATCGGTAACGGTACTGCGTCCCACGAAACCGAAGTGTTTGTCGCCGATCTGTTACACGAGATTCCCCAAACGGGTGTTGCGTATATGGTGGTGAGCGAGGCGGGCGCTTCGGTGTATTCCGCTTCCAAATTGGCGGCAGAAGAATTCCCCGAATACGACGTGTCACTTCGTTCCGCCGTATCCATCGCGCGACGTTTGCAAGACCCGCTTGCGGAACTGGTCAAGATCGATCCGCAGGCGATCGGTGTCGGTCAATACCAACACGATATGCCGACCGCGCAGTTATCGGGCGCACTCGACGGTGTGGTGGAAAGTTGCGTAAACGCGGTAGGTGTTGATCTCAATACCGCGTCGGCACCGCTCTTATCGCGCGTAGCGGGGATCGGCGGCGCACTCGCGAAGAATATCGTGGCATTCCGTGAAGAAAACGGCGCATTTGACAATCGTTCTCAATTGAAAAAAGTACCGAAACTGGGACCCAAAGCCTTTGAACAGTGCGCGGGATTTTTGCGTATTGTGGGCGGCAAGACGGTTCTGGATACTACTGCCGTCCATCCCGAAAGTTACCGTGCCGCCGAACAGTTGTTGACCCTTTGCGGATATACCGACGCTGATGTGCTCGGCGGTAAGGTGACCGATCTTGCCGCACGCGCGGACGAACTTGGACGCGAAAGCCTTGCCGAGCGGTTACAGATCGGATTGCCGACGTTACAGGATATTATCGATGAACTGCAACGTCCCGGTCGCGATCCCCGTGACGAATTACCGCCGCCGTTACTTCGTACCGACGTGATGGATATGAACGACCTGAAAGCAGGAATGGAACTGAAAGGAACCGTTCGCAACGTGATCGATTTCGGTGCGTTCGTGGATATCGGTGTGCATCAGGACGGGTTGGTACACATCTCCAAGATCACCGATCGGTTTATTCGTCACCCGTCGGAAGTATTGAAGGTTGGTGACGTGGTAACCGTATGGGTCGTATCGGTGGACGTTGAAAAGAAACGCATTTCCCTGACTATGAGAAAACCGGAGGGATGATATGGGTATTTCCGCGATCAATCAATCGGTGACGATGTTACTGGATCTGTTTAATGCAAAAAAACGCACCGTTCCCGTTTTGCAGGAGACGTGGCAAAAATTACCATGTACCATCCGCGCCGTTAACCACCCGTTTGAGAGGGCAACACCCGAAAGTCAGGGTATTTCTTCACTGCATATCGCGCAGTTTATACGGGAATTACAGGCGGATCGCAGTTTGAATATGCACGCACTTATGGTGTTGCGTAACGGGAAGGTGATTACCGAAACCACCTTTGGTGTGCAGGATATGCGTGTGCCGAAAATGACCTTTTCAGCATGTAAAAGTGTCACGGCATTGGCAGTCGGTATGTTGATCGACGAGGGTAAACTCTCACTTTCCACCAAAGCAGTGGATGTTTTTCCCGACAAGGTTACCCCCGTAACACGGTTGCGGTATAAGGAATTAACCGTCGAACACTTGCTGACGATGACTTCGGGCGCGGCATTTAACGAGGCGGACAGCGCCGTCTGCGAAGATTGGATCAAAGGCTATTTCGGTTCGATCGCGCTGTCGCGTCCCGGCAAAGAGTTTTCGTATAACAGTATGAACAGTTATCTGTTGTCCGCCATCGTTTGTCGCGTGAGCGGTGAAACCTTGTCCGATTATCTGCGTACACGGTTGTTTGAACCGCTTGGTATCACCGATACACAATGGGAAACCTGTCCGCAAGGCATTGAAAAGGGCGGATGGGGGTTGTATATCCGCAACGAAGGTCTGGCAAAGATCGGACAACTGGTGCTGCAAAACGGTTATTGGCAAGGTCAGCAGTTGGTATCTGCGTGGTGGATCCAGCAAATGATCGCGGCGCGGTGTGCCGTGCCGACCTCGTACGGCGATTTTGATTATGGGTATCACGTCTGGAGCGGCAGAAAACAACCGTCCTTTTTAATGAACGGTATGTTCGGTCAAAACGTGTTGGCATTTCCCAATACTAACATCCTGCTGGTGACCAACGCGGGTAACGACGAAATGTTTCAACAAAGCCGTTATTTTACTTTGGCACAGGAATTTTTCGGCGGTGATTTCGATTCTTCATTACCCGATCAGCCCGAACACATTGAACAACTGAACAAAGCGTTGTCGGGTTGCTTATGGACACCCGCTGCGAAAGAAAAAATACCGTTTTGGAAACGCTTGTTTAAAATCGATCGGGAGAACGTAAGCAGCGCGCAAACGTGGCACGGTGTTCAATTGACACCCACCTCGTCGAATGCGCCGTCGGTAGGGTTGTTTCCCGTCCTGTTGCAGATCACGCAAAACAACTATGCGACGGGACTTGTATCGATCGATTTTGTATACGAAAACGAGCGGTTGTGGATGCAATATGCTGAAACCGACGTGACCTACCGCATCGCGATTGGTTTTGATAGGGCAGAGGTGGCGGAACTTGTCGCACACGGCAATCCGTATCGCATAGCCGCGCGTGGACGGTTGGCGACAAATGAAGACGGGGAAGAGGTGTTGATCGTCACGGTCGATTTCCCCGAAACCCCGTGCACACGTATGTTGAAATTTGTCAAACATTCGGACGGAGAGGTGACACTCTACCAAACCGAAACACCGGGTCAACCGTTTGTGAAACAGTTGACGGGACTTGTCAAAGAACGATTGGATGCGTATCCGTTGCTGGGTAGCGCGGCGGAAAAGTTGGACGACGATTATATTGATTATAAGATCGAACGGTTATTGGAACCCGTGCTCGTAATGACAAAAAACAACAACTAAAAAAAGGCAACCATCCTGCGGATGGTTGCCTTTTTTTAGTTGATATGTACGGTTTTACCCGATTCGATGCTGTATAGTTTTCCGTCCACATCCAACCACACGGTGAACAGGGTGGGGTTATATACCGTGTGACCGTCGGCACTGTATACAAGGCGCTTGTATGCCTCAATATAGTCGCAAATTTCGATGTTGGTTGCATACCAAATCTCGTCATTATGGGAGAGCTTTCGGCAGATCTCTTCTATGTGCTCCCAGTGATGATTGTTATCCAACTCAAAACTGTGTCCCCAAATGTAGAGCAAACGTGATTGCCGTGCCGCATGATACACGTTAGTGGAAAGGTCCAAGTTTAAAAACTTGTCGACGTATTCCATAATGTGCGGATTGTTGTATTTGGCACTCGGCATCCATCTGTGGAAATCTTGCGGCAACTCAAATCGATCGTTGTCGCCGTTGAGCGTTCGCGCATAGGCAATATCCAACTCGGTGAGATATTGCTTGATTTGCTCATAAGAGATGAAACTGCCCATACGGGTGATACCCGAGTCGGGATATGCCATTCCGCGAATGATCTGTCCGCAGATCTCTTCCAACGCCAATCGGCAGTCTAATACGTCGCGGATGCCTTCGATGGGACGAGTGTTACCGTTGGCGCGATGATATGCGCCGTGGTTGGCGATCTCGTGCCCTTTAGAAAGAAAGAACTCCTGTATCTGCTCTTTGGTAAAGGCACTTTCGGCACAGAAGTTAAAGGTGCCTTTCATTCCGTATGTGTCAAACAACTTCGCTAACCGTTCATCAGCGGGGCAACCGTCATCGAAACTAAAGGTTACCGCCTTTGCTTTCCCGTCGGGAAAGCGCATCAATACCGTTCGCATCAAATCACTCCTTGTCGTTCCCAGTATAACCGGGTTGATCACGTTTTGCAAGTCAGTGAAGGAGATACGAAAAAGTTTCGTGACTCTCGTTATAACGATACAACAATCGCACTATTGTCCGATTTAGAGGACAGGTCGATGGTTTTCGTGACCGTTTTACCGTTTGCGGTGACGGTAACATTGTATTGTCCGTAAAAGCCTCTGAACGAGAGTTCGCCGTTTTCGTCGGTCGTCGTGTCGATTTCGGTATGCCATTTTTTCTCTATCAATTCTTTGAGTTTGAAATATGCCGGTTTGGGTGACATATCAAAACGTAACAAACCACCGTGGTAATAGTTTTCGCCGACAGTCATATTGCCCTGCGAAGATTTGATTTTTTCGGGATCGGCAACGTGTGCATAACCGTCGATCAAATTCCAATAGATGATCTGCTCGACGTTCGGGTGAGAGAACCAGATCGAATATAAGTTTTCAATAAGTTCTGCTTGTATTTGCTCATCTTCCTCTTCCCATGAATAAGAAGGCACCGTAACTTCGGTAACCTGTAACGGTTTCCCGAGATGAGCGAACAGATCCATATGTCTGTAAAGCCATTCCGGATTCAGTAACTTTCTTGTCTTTTCATATTCTTCCTCACGGCTATTGAAGAGGTGATACTGCATACCGATGGCGTCGATTCTGGCGCCTTTGAGCATTGCTGCTTCGGTGTATGCGTAATATTGATTGGTGAAAAGGGGGTCGGCTTCCCAACCTAAAAAGGTGAATTCGTTGATTCCCAATTGGTTGTTTGGGAAGTATTTTTCGGCAGTTTTAAAACACCATTCGACGTAATCGGGTTGCTGGTAAAATGCGGTGTGACCGGGGTCGAACACCATCTCGTTCGTGACTTCGATGGTGCGGATCTTATCGGCATATCGCTCGGCGATTTCCGAAAACCGTTTTTCGAGTGCGGCCTTCACCTTGTCGACACTCGCGTTATATAACCATTTCGGGAAAAAGCAGTCGTACGCCAACGCGTGTTCGCGCGGTTCGATACCGTGTTGTTCGCAAAATTCGATACACAGGTCGATAGGGGGACGGCGATAGAATTTTACAGAGTCTTTATCGTACCGTGTCTTGCCTTGCTCAGGCTCGGTTGCATCCCAGTAAAAAGGCAAGGTAGCCATATTGAATACGTCGGCAAAACGTTCTTTATAGGCGGCATTCTTCTCTTCCGTTTCCAATTCGTCCAACATAAACAAGTTGGCACCGAACCGAAACTCGTGTGACGCTTGTATGGCAGTTACCTTCGCATCGGGAAGGGGGTTGCCGTTTTCATCGGTAACCGTGACCACGGCGTCACCTTTCCGATGGGTTTCGATGCCTTCGGAAACCCGCTTGTCCATATACTCTTTTTGTTGTTCAAACAGTTCCAATACTTTTCTGCGTTCGCTCATCGTAATTCCTCCCTTTGCTATCATTTTATAGGAAATAATTTCAACAGAAACCCTGTAATCGATAAAATAGGTTGATTTTTCGAAACAAAATGCCTATAATTTAAAATATATCGGAGGTTTTGTTATGATTTTCGAAAATGACGGTGTTTTGTTTAATATTTTGGATGTGTTGGAGATCGATCAAAAAAACGTGAATATGTGTAACAGTGCCCGAAATTTCGGTGCTCTTTCCTTTCGCTTCCACGCGGATACCCATTTAAAAGCAGAAGACAAGGATTGCCACGTATGTGATAACGGTGTGGTATACGTTCCGCCGCGACTGGATTACAACCGAGTTGCAAAATACGATCATTTGATCGTGATACATTTTGAAGCGATCAATTATTATACCAAGGAGATCGAGTGGTTTACAGCGAAAGAGCCGGTTGTTTTTTCAACATTGTTTCGCGAAGCGTTGGAGGTTTGGGAGAAAAAGGAGGTTGGATATAAAAGTAAATGTTCCGCCTTGCTTTATGAGATCTTTCACGAATGTTACCGCCAAACATACCGATCAGGGACTACCGATTCCAAAATACAAAAGTCGGTCGATTACCTTCACGCACATTACAGGGAAGCGGATCTGTCGATCCAAACGGTGGCTGAACAATCGTATATGAGCGAAGTGTATTTCCGAAAACTGTTTAAGCAGGAGTTTTCGGTATCGCCGCAAAAATATATTGTGAACCTGCGAATTCAGTATGCCGTCGGGCTGATCTCGACGGGGTATTATTCACTGAAAGAAGTGGCATATTTATCGGGGTATACCGACTATAAATATTTTTCGGTGGAATTTAAAAAGAAGATGGGTATTTCTCCCTCTCAATATTCCTATTATCAGTAATCGTTTCTGGTGGAATCGGCAAGGTATTCTCGGATACTCTTGCCGATCTTTCTTTTAAAAACCGTTCTAAAATACCCGACGTCGGTATACCCGCAGCGTTGTGCGATTTCCTTATGTGAAAAATATCCGGTCTCCAAAAGGGATTTTGCGTACTGAATACGCAGTGTATCAAGATGGTTTTTAGGGGATGAACCGTAGATGCGACGGAATTCCCGTCGGTAGTAGGCGGAAGAAAGGCAAAATTTTGAAGCCAACGCTTCGATCGAGAGTTCAGGATCCCAAAAGTTTTGCCGCATATATTCGGCGGATTCAACGATTCGGGTATCCTTCGCGTTGGTCGTGAGCCCGATGTCGTGGGTCAGTTCGGATAATATTTCATAAAAGATAGCCGTAATGCGATACATACAACCCGTATCATTTTTATATTTCAGTTTCAATGCCTCTAAAAAAAGCTTTTTATATTTTTCTCCGTCTGAAATTTTAAATACCCGTATTTCCTCTAATACATAATTAAACATATGGAAATGAATGACGAGGATATCTTCTTCAAAGTTGTTTCGCTCGTAGGAAACACCCGCCGGAATGATGCAAATACTTTCCGGTTCAAAGGGGATGATCGTGTTTTTGCATTTGTATACACCGGGTGTTTTAAGCCGTAACGTGATTGCGGAATAGGAACGTTGCGGTACAAAAACTTTTCCTTGTTTTTGATGGTAGTTTAACACGTCGGTAACCGAAACAGCGAGATTGTTGGGCAGCATAAACTTCACCTCAAGATCTATAGTATCATCACTTGTATCGAAAATCAATTGTTTTGTAGCGAAAATGAGGTTGTTTAATATCGAAAATCATATATAATGATGGGTGTAATCTTGTTGTTATGAGGTGAAAATATGAATTTTTGTTCAAATCCTACCGATTTAAAAATTACCGATATGCGCTTCGTGGATATCGACGGCGCGCCAAAGCGGTGTACGATTTTAAGAATTGATACCAATCAAGGTATCAGCGGGTACGGCGAGGTGCGTGACGCGTCCAGCAAGACCTATGCGTTGATGTTGAAAAGCCGCATCTTGGGAGAAAACCCTTGTAACGTGGATAAGATCTTCCGCAAGATCAAGCAGTTCGGCGGACCGTCCCGTCAAGGCGGCGGTGTTTCGGGTATCGAAATCGCTCTTTGGGATCTCGCAGGAAAAGCGTACGGGGTGCCGCTCTATCAACTGTTAGGCGGAAAATTCCGTGACGAGGTACGGGTGTACTGCGACACCGACGTGGACGGAAAACACACCGGTCACGATATGGGATTGGCTTTAAAAAAGAGAATGGATATGGGATTCACCTTCCTTAAAATGGACCTCGGTATCGGTTTGTTGTTGGACGAACCGGGCACCCTCAACGCACCGCTTGGCTTTATCGAGGATATGAAACGCTACGCTTCCCACATCCTCAACGTACAGGGCGGCAGTGTGACCGCCGATATGGTCAAACACCAAAAGAGTTATTCGATCGTTACCACCGCCCATCCTCACACCGGTATTCACCTTACCGAAAAAGGTCTGGATTTCCTTGAAAACTATGTGAAGGAAGTGAGGGACGTCATCGGGTACGAAGTGCCGCTGGCTATCGACCATTTCGGGCATATCTGCGTGGAAGATTGCATTCGGTTTGCACGTCGTATGGAACCGTACAACCTCGCATGGATCGAAGATATGGTGCCGTGGATGTACACCGACCAGTACGTGCGCCTGAAAAATTCCACCACCATCCCCGTTTGCACGGGTGAAGACATTTATCTGAAAGAAGGATTTGAAACGCTAATTAAAGCGGGCGGTGTATCGGTCATTCACCCCGACATTTTAACCTGCGGCGGTGCACTGGAACTGAAAAAGATCGGTGATATCGCGGATGAATACGGTGTTGCCACCGCTATTCATATGGCGGAAAGCCCCGTAGCGTGTCTGGCGGCGGTTCAAACCGCGGCGGCGATGCACAACGTATTAGCACTGGAATTCCACTCGGTGGACGTGCCGTGGTGGGCGGATATGGTAACGGGAATCGACAATCCGATCTTCAAAGACGGATTTATCAAGGTTCCCGAAAAACCGGGGCTCGGGTTCGACGACCTTAATGAAGAAGTGTTGCAACAGCATATCAATCCCAACATTCCCGGATATTTCGAGCCGACAGACGAATGGAACAAAGAGTTTTCAAACGATAGAATTTGGAGTTGAGAATATGAAAAACGTCGCTATCACACCGCCCGAATGGTTTGCGCGTGGTTCCATCTATCAGATCAATCCGCGTACCTTCTCAAAAGAAGGCACCATCGCGGCAATCATCCGTGAGTTGGGTACCATTGCCGATCTCGGTTTTTCGGTGGTGTATCTCTGTCCCATTTTCAAAGAGGACGACGACACCGACCGCGCGTTTTGGAGTGAACGGCAGAAAAAATCGGGGACGGACAACCCTAAAAACCCTTACCGCATGAATGACTATTTCACTGTCGACGTTGAATACGGTACCGCCGACGATCTCAAAGCGTTGGTCGCAGAAGCCCATCAGTTGGGACTGAAAGTGCTGCTCGATCTTGTATACTTTCACATCGGTCCCAACGCGGATATTCTCAAGACCCATCCCGAATTTGCAAAACGGGACGAAAACGGCAATCCGCTTTGCGGGGTATGGCAGTTCCCGTTGCTGGACTATTCCTGCGACGGATTGCGCGAATATCTGTGGTGCAATATGGTGTACTATGTTTCGGTATTCGACGTGGACGGGTATCGGTGTGACGTGGGAGACCGCGTGCCGCTTGATTTTTGGGAGGAAGGCAGGCGGCGCATTCAAGCGGTTAAAGCGGATGCAGTACTATTGCTGGAAGGGGAAACCCCCGACTATATGAGAACGGGGTTTGATGCTACCTATTCGTTTAAATGGCACGAACAGGTGTATGCTGCGTTTGCGCAGGATGCGCCCGCCTCGGTTATCCGTGAACAGCACGAAACTCTCGTGAAAAACGCCCCGTTTGGTATGACGGTGATGCGGGATATTGATAACCACGACACTGCCACCGACTGGCCGATCCGCACCGAGATTGCGGCAGGTCACGACGGAATGGAACAGATTGAAGTGCTCAACTATCTCATTGATGGTATTCCAATGGTATACAGCGGTAACGAATTGGCAGATACCGCCCGTCACAGTATGTTTGCCAACCGCTTCTTTATGGGAGATTATCAAGTCACCGACCGCAAAGCGCTGATCGGTGATGAAAGTGTCCGCCGTCAACAGATCATCAAAGCATTAAATGGCTTAAAGCACGAAAGCGATCTGCTTCGGTTTGGCAACACGATATGGGTGGATAATACCGACCCCGAAAACGTGATATCCTTTTTACGCGTTTACGGTGACCAACGGTTGTTGTTTGTGGGTAATGTGAAACCGCACGAAGCCGTTTGCGAGTTGATGGTTGATGAAACACCGTCCACCGTCCTTTTCGAGAGCCGAAACAAGGTGGCTGTCGACGACGACCGCTTTACGTTGCCCGCCCGTAGTTATATTGTGTTAGGAGTATAAGAAATGAATTTTAACGACAGAGAAACGATCATTGCGTTGACCCCGCTTTGGAAAGGGGAACGGTTGCCCGACGGCAGACCGAAGGTGGAAGATAAGTATCTGGATGCGCTTTACGGTATGACCCTCGAAGAGGTGTGGAAACCCATTTTCGTGTTGGGATACGAGCATCAGTTCGTCGGGGGCGGCGAACAACCGATGCACACGTTACATAATGATGATCGAAAATTAGTGGGTAGAGCGGTCACCTGTACCTATTGTCCTACCCGTCCCGATCTGCACGACGTGCAATTTGCGCGCGGTGCGGAGGACGGGTTGCAAGGCAACTATAACCAATGGGTCATCGACCACCTGTATGAACGCGACGTGGTGGTGTGCGATATGTACGACAAGATCTACAAGGGCACCTTTCTCGGCGGTAATCTCACCACCGCCCTGCAAAAACGCACCAAAAACGGCGGCGCGGTGATCTGGGGCGGTATCCGTGACGTAGAACAAATGAAAAAAGTCCCCGACGTGCAGGTGTATTACAGAGGGATCGATCCCACTCCGATACGCGAGTTCGTTATGAAAGACTGGAACGATATCACCAATTTCGGCGGTGCGGTATGTTTGCCGGGCGACGTGGTATTCGGCGCAGGTGGCGGGGTGCTGTTCATTCCCAGTCATCTGGTTGCCGATGTGGTGGAAGGTGCCGCCAAAACCCATGTGAAAGACGATTTCGGCTTTGAGATGATCTGTCAAGGTAAATTCACGACCGCGCAGATCGACAAAAACACCTGGAGTGAAGAAATGCTGGATATGTTACTTGAGTGGATCAAAACCGATCCGCGTGGTGAGGAATACCGCGATCTGGATTGGTCCAAGGAATACGACCTCGCCAGAAACGGGGATCCTTCCGATACGCAGACGGCTCTGTGATTTTTTTGAGAAGGAGTTTTATTATGATACAATCCTCGCTTTCTTTTCAAGAAAAACGCGCACTGTATATGAAGGCATATGAAGACAATCGGGAGGACATTGATAGACGCATTGCCGATGGAATCCAAAAGCATCGTATGGGTTGCGGACGAATTCGCCTAACAGATGCAGCCGGAAATCCGGTTGCGGACAAAAAGGTCATACTTACCCAAAAAAGCCATGATTTCAAATACGGCGCCAATATCTTTATGCTGGATGAATTCGAAACCTCTAAGGATAACGAAGCATATCGTCGCCTTTTTAAAGAGCATTTTAATCTTGCGACCGTCCCTTTTTATTGGGATGCCTTAGAACCGGAAGAGGGTAAGCCGAGATATGATAAAAATAGTCGTAAGATCTATCGTCGCCCGGCTCCTGATCTTTGCATAGACTATTGCGAGAAAAACGGGATTTTGCCGAAACTTCACTGCTTGGTGTATGACAAATATGCACCGGAGTGGTTGAAAAACCGTTCCCTCAAAGAGGTTAAAGCACAATATGAGCGGCATATTCGCGAGATTGCCGAGCGGTACGCAGGGAAAATGTACGAGTATGAGGTGATAAACGAGCAGATCGAGCATTGGTGGCCGGGACAGGCGCAGACGGAACTGATCGCACAAAAGGATATCGTGGAATGGTCTTTTGACATTGCACGGAAATATTTCCCAAACGAAACGCTGGTTATCAACGAAAGTTCTCTGATGGAAGATATCGCGGTACAAGGTTACTGCAATGCCTACAGACTTATGCTGGAAAACGCACTCCTCAAAGGGGCGCAGATTGATAAAATCGGTATACAAAATCATTTATTTGTCGGTGCTGCGGCCGCCGATGAAGAGCAGTATGACAGAGAACTGAAGCAACAGGTCAGCAAGAACAATCCGGCAATGTATTTCGACGCCCTCGACTTGTTGGCGGAGTTTGGGTTGCCTCTCGAAATAACGGAAGTGACTATTCCGACCTTCGGCTGTACGGAAGAGGACGAGGATTTGCAAGCCGATATGTTACGGCTATGGTATTCTGTTTGGTTTTCCCATCCCGCAGTGGAGACCATTGTGTATTGGAATACGGTGGATGGCTATGCCTACGAGAGCGAAAGCTGGAACGAAAACAAGTGCCGTGGTGGTTTGTTTCATCATGACCTGACACCGAAAAAGTCGGCCTTGATGCTGAAAAAACTGTTTAGTGAAATTTGGCACACCGATTTGGAACTTACCACGGACAAGGATGGATATATCGATTTTAGTGGTTTTTACGGTGAATATCTGGCGAACTGCGGAGATGATGAATTCACCTTCCGAATCGGCAAAAATCAAAACAACTGCTACGAATGGAGAATAGGATGAAAACAGCACTTATTACGGGGTCGTCACGCGGAATAGGTAGAGCGATTGCCGTCCGTCTTGCCAAAGAGGGATATAAGGTGATCGTTCACGGTGCCCAAAACGGAACCAAGGCGGAGGAAACGGTGGCGATCATCCGACAAAACGGCGGAGAAGCAGAATATATTCTGAGTGATCTGACCGATCTGAATAATACCCGCGAACTGTGCGAAAAGGTGAAAGAGGTAGACGCGCTGATCCTGAACGCTTCACTGCAATATCGTACCCCGTGGCAAGAGATCACAACCGAGGCTTGTTACGAACAACTGAACTGTAATTTCGTTTCAAGTATGATGTTGATCCAGGCGGCGGCGCCGTATATGAAAGAGAAAAAGTGGGGGAGGATCATTACCATCGGTTCGGTTCAGGAAGCAAAACCGCATCCGGATATGTTGGTGTACGCGGCAAGTAAAGCAGCACAAACCAATATGATGAGATCGCTTTCATTGCAACTGGCAAAATACGGAATTACGGTTAACAACGTCGCACCCGGTGTGATTTACACCGACCGAAACGTAGACGCCTTGTCGGATGCTGAATACGCAAAGAAAGTGACCGACAGTATTCCGGTCGGATTTTACGGAATGCCGGAAGACTGCGTAGGGATCGTGTCCCTTTTGTGCAGCGAGGAAGGGCGATACATCACCGGCCAGAACATTTTCGTTGACGGAGGGAAAAGCGTACAATGAAAATACGATCTTTAGGGCAAAGCGGATACGTTATCCAAAGCAAAACGTCCACGATTATCATCGACCCATATCTATCAGACAGTGTTAATCGTGTGGCGCAAAGACCGCGCATCTTGCCGATGCCGATGATGCCTGAGGATATCCGTTGCGATGCGATTATCTGTACGCATAATCATCTTGACCATTTGGATCCCGACACGATAAAGGGGGTAAACGACAACCAGTTTTTTATCACTACCGGCGAAGGCGAAAAAGAACTCGAAAAACTGGGTAAAACCAACGTCAAAACGTTGACGATCGGTGAAAGTATAACGGTTGGAGAGTTTGAGATAACAGCCGTTTTTGCTGACCATACGGTTGAAGCGTTTGGGTTGATCGTGAGGACAAAGGACAAAACGGTATATTTCAGCGGTGATACGCTTTATAACGAAAAACTATTCGAAATTTCAAAGTACAAGCCGGATGTCACCTTCATTTGTATCAACGGCAAACTCGGAAATATGAACGTGAACGAAGCCCTTGCGGTTGCCAAAAAAATCGGTGCAAAACTCAACGTTCCCAATCATTACGACATGTTTGAATCGAATAGTGAAAATCCGCTTTTATTTTCGGAAAAGATAAACGGTGGATTCGTTATGGAATTTAATAAAGAATACGAGTTTTAAGAGAAATATCGATAAAAAAAGCACACCTGCAATGCAGGTGTGCTTTTTGGCTGCGGAACTAGGAATCGAACCTAGACAAAGAGATTCAGAGACTCTCGTGCTACCTTTACACAATTCCGCAATATTGGAAGACCGTGTTTTATTATACCCGTTTTTTGGCATTTGTCAAGCAAAAGAACACATTTTTTCAAGAAAATCCAAGAGAAAACCGTCGGGAAGGTTCCCGACGGTTTTTTGAAAACGTGTGAAACTTATTTCAGGCCGTTTTCGTACTGTTGGATCATTTTTTTGACCATCTGGCCGCCGATCGAACCCGCCTGTTTGGAAGTCAAATCGCCGTTGTAACCCTGTTTCAAGGTCACGCCGACTTCATTGGCAGCTTCCATCTTAAAGCGATTAAGACCTTCACGTGCTTCGGGAACCAGATTTTTCTTGTTGGACATAACTGTTTACACTCCTCAAAACGATTTCGGCTTTCGCCGTATATTCATCTTGCGTTTGCAGTAGTAGTGTGTGTCGATCTTTCAAAAAAATGATTGCCAACTTCTACTATTTGATTTTTAAAGATCGTCCGCATCCTGCTCGGGCGGTTCGTTATCCTCAGCAGTGCCGGTATAACTGCCGAGCACGTCCGAGTGAATACTGCCGCGTCCTTGATGACGTAACGTTTTGGCTTCGTTGAGTACGTCGAGTGATTTCTTTTTATCCATATTTGTTCCTCCCGTCAATAATCGGCAACGTTCATCTGGAAATACGCTTGCGGTTTGGAACATACGGGACACATCTGCGGCGGTGTTTCCCCGACGTGAATGTGTCCGCAGTTCAGACAGATCCAGACGGTTTGCGTTTCACGCTTAAACACCGTACCGTCAGTGATGTTTTGCCGCAGTTTACGATACCGTTCCTCGTGATGCTTTTCGATTTTGGCGACCAACTCAAACGCGGCGGCAAGCGCGTTAAACCCTTCTTCGCGCGCAGTTTGCGCAAACTCGGCATACATTTCTGCCCATTCGTAATGTTCGCCTTCCGCGGCAAGTTGAAGATTCTCGACCGTCCCGTTCATGGTACCGCCGTTTAACGCTTTGAACCACAATTCTGCGTGTTCTTTTTCGTTATTGGCGGTTTCAAGAAAAATATCCCCAATCTGCTCATATCCATCCTTTTTTGCTTGTGCCGCATAAAAGGTGTAGCGATTACGTGCTTCGCTTTCGCCCGAATACGCAGTACGCAGATTGGCTTCGGTCTTACTGCCTTTCAGTTCCATTCTCATCATCCTTTTCTATGGTCAAAGATAGCCGATGAGGGTTCGGCTATAATAGTATGCGCACAAAACCCGAAAATATGGAAATTTTTTATTTCGATCGGAATATAGTTTTTTGAAAGGGGAAATGACGATGAAAATAGGGAAGAAGACCGTTGCGTTGATCGTGTGCGCGGCAATCGTAGGTGTTACCGTCTTTGCCGTGCATACCCGACAACGTAACACGGCGGCGATCGCGACGGTCGGAAACTGGGGCCTCAGTTTTCCAAATGCGGGTCAAACACCCATCGGCAACGCGAATGCCGAGTATTTGCGGCAATTCAATGCACATTACGTCGGTAAAACACATACCGATACGGAAGGGGATCAAAAACGATTATATCTGACCTTTGATGCCGGATACGAAAACGGATATACCGTTTCGATTCTGGATACGCTCAAAAAACACGACGTTTCAGCGTGTTTCTTTTTGGTGAAGAACTATCTTGATACGACACCCGAATTGGTCAAACGAATGGTAGCGGAGGGACATATGGTGGGTAATCATACGGCATCCCACCCCGATATGTCCAAAATCGCCGATAAGACCTCGTTTCAAACCGAATTGGAAATGCTGGAAAACGCGTATACCGATATCATCGGCGAACCGATGAACAAATGGTATCGTCCACCGCAAGGAAAATACAGTGAAAGTAATTTAAAGATGGCGCAAGAACTGGGATACCATACCTTCTTTTGGAGTTTAGCGTACGTGGATTGGTACGAAAACAACCAACCGACCCGCGAACAGGCATTTGACAAATTACTGAAACGTGTGCATCCCGGTGCGATCGTACTGTTACACAGCACATCCAAGACCAATGCTGCGATCTTAGATGAGTTACTGACCAAGTGGAAGGAGATGGGCTATACCTTCGGTACGCTTGACGAACTCGTTTGAACGACCACCTGTCCTACCGCATATACTGCCCTATACCATAACACACGCATACGAACCCGCCTAAAAGTGTGTTTTTTTGGCGACTTACGGCTTGTTAGCCTTGCTTTGCGTCAGCAAAGCGGCGGCTGCCGCACCGAAACTCGCTCAAAACATCATCACTTTTAGGTCATATTGAGTTTCTGTGGAACGGGTTTTTGCGTGTGTAAGGCACAAAACGCAACCAATACTGTCGTATTGGTGAGTATTTTAACGCAACACAGGCGGAAATCCGTCCACAGAAACCGGAGTTCGTATGTGTGCGCTATGGTATAAAAAAGGGGGGCAGACGAAGATGATTTTCGTTTATGTGTTACTGACCGTATTGTTGTTCTACGGTGCGATCGATCTGTTATTGCGTGCAGTTTTCGCCGTGTGGTTTTCCGCCGATAAACCGACACAATGCCACGCTGTTTTTGTGTCGGGAGAGCGTACGGACATCGAAACCGTTATTCTTCGCATACAGATGCAACGTTTCTTTTTGCCCAAAGGAGCGGTTGAATGGTTGGTCGTGGATTGCGGGTTGGACGAGGAAGATCGTGCGCTGTTTGCGAGGTTTTGTGGGGAGAACGGCATTCGGTTTTGTTCCGAAGAAGAGTTTGTAAAACTTGCCGAGAACGGTTTACAACCTGTGGATAAACTGTTATAATATCACCGTAAACAGTTTTTGGGAGAAGACGATGGACGTAAAAGAAACGATGCTTTCCGGTGTCGTAGAACGTATCGTTTTCCGTAACGAGGAAAACGGATGGACGGTTCTGGATCTGGAAAGCGAAGACGAATTGCATAAGGTGGTCGGAACACTGCCGACCATTCAGGCAGGGGAACTGCTGAAATTGACGGGCGAATGGGTGGAACATCCCAAATTCGGTCGTCAGTTTCGCGCGTCTGCGTGCGAACATTCGTTGCCTGTCGATACCGACGCGATCTTCCGTTATCTGGCATCGGGTGCGGTAAAAGGGGTCGGTCCCGCAACCGCCGCGGCATTGGTGGAAAAATTCGGTGCGCAAACGTTGCAGATTATGGAAGAAGAACCCGAGCGGTTGGCAGAGGTAAAGGGTATCACCAAAGCGAGAGCGGAAAAGATCGCCAATGAATACCGCGAACAATTCGGGTTGCGTGAAGTGATTTTGGCATTTGCGCGTTACGGTCTGACCCCGTCGGAAGCGTTGCGTTGCTGGAAACGGTGGGGGACAACCACCGTTGATACCATCCGCGATAATCCATACCTGTTATGTTCGACGGGTATGTACATTTCGTTTGAACGAGCGGATGCGATCTGCGCCGGAATGGATCGTCCCGCCGACGATTCCCGACGCATTGAAGCGGGAATTTTGCACGTTCTACGGCACAATCTGCAAAACGGACATACCTGCCTGCCGATCAACAAGTTGGTTTCGGCGGCAGCGATGTTGCTTGGGATCGATGAGGGGGTCATCACCCCTGTTCTCTCGGAAATGTTGCGCAGTTTTGTGGTGAAAAGCGAAGAGATCGATGATAAGGCATTCATCTTCCTGCCGCACCTGTATCAAGCGGAACGGTATATTGCTTCGCGTATTTCGTTGATGACGGGTTTCCATACACCCATCACCCAGACCACTGAGGATAATCTCAAACGCATTGAAGAGATGAACGGGTTTTGCTACGAAGAGCAGCAACGTAAAGCCATTCTGGCGGCTGTAGAAAAGGGTATGTTGATCTTGACGGGCGGTCCCGGTACCGGTAAGACGACCACTCTTCGCGCTATTATTATGTTACTTGAAGGTTTGGGCGAGGACGTCGCGTTGGCGGCACCGACGGGACGGGCGGCAAAACGTGTCAGCGAACTGACAGGACGGGAAGCCAAGACGATTCATCGGTTGTTGGAAGTGCAATGGGATGACAGCGATACTCCCGCTTTTGCCCGAAACGAAAAAAATCCGCTTGACGCGGATGCCTTGATCTTAGACGAAGTATCGATGGTGGACACGGTACTGTTTGAAAATTTACTGCGTGCATTGAAAGCGGGATGCCGCTTGATCGTAGTAGGGGACAGTGACCAATTACCCGCAGTGGGTGCCGGCAGCGTGTTGCACGATCTGATCGACAGTGGATTGCTGCCGACCGTCGAACTCACGCAGGTGTTCCGTCAAGCGTTAAAGAGTGATATCGTGGCGAATGCGCACCGCATCGTGAACGGTGAAATGCCGATCACGGCGGGTAAAACGGGAGATTTCTTTTTCTTGCCGCAACCGTCCGCCGCGGATACCGCGCAAACGGTGGTGGACTTATGTGTCAGACGGTTGCCTGCTACCTACGGTACGTCGTTGCTTGATGGGATACAGGTATTGTGTCCGTCCCGCAAAGGCGAAAACGGCACCGTCGCGTTAAATGCGCGATTACAGGAAACGGTCAATCCGCCGAGCGAAACGCGCCGTGAATGGACGGGCGAAGGCGGTGTTTTGCGCGAGGGCGATAAGGTCATGCACACCAAAAACGATTACGATATTGTGTGGACGCGTGATAACGGGGATACGGGATTAGGTGTGTTTAACGGAGATATCGGTGTACTGGAAGAGATATCGGTACGGGACCAAACGTTGAAGGTACGGTATGACGACCGTGTGGCGGTGTATACTTACGACCAAGCAAAAGAACTGGAAGCGGCATATGCCATTACGGTACATAAAAGTCAGGGAAGTGAGTTTGATACGGTGGTCATTCCGCTATACCGCAATCAACCGCAACTGTCCTATCGAAACCTGTTGTATACCGCGGTCACACGCGCAAAGAAACTGTTGGTGATCGTGGGCAGTCAGGAAGCGGTTGCGATGATGGTTCAAAACGACCGTAAGACCTTGCGCTATACGGGACTTCGTCATTTTCTGCATCGCGCGGGGAGGTTGTTCACGTGACGCTGTGGCAACAGATCCGCTACGCTTTTTTGTGTATTTTCTTTCCGGAACGGTGCATCTTTTGCAACGATGTGGTGGAACCGTTCGCGTTGTCCTGTGCCAACTGTCGCGGCGAGATCGTCACCATTCGCCCGCCGTGTTGTCACTATTGCGGTCAAAACAAGAAGGACTGCGATTGCCATCAACACAAGCATGCATACGACCATATAGCGGCACCATTTTATTATGAGAAAGCGGTAAAAACGGGTATCCTGCGTTTAAAACGTTATGACGACCCCAATGCGATCCGCTTTTTCACAAACCAGATGTCGGCGGTGATCCGCCGCGAATACGGAGATAAGAGAATTGACGGTATCTGCTTCGTGCCGATGACTCAAAAGGACGAGCGTGCGCGAGGATATAACCAAAGTTATTTGTTGGCGAAAGAGATTGCCGAAACGTTTGACAAGCCGTTATACCCGATCCTGAAAAAGATCTACGCCACCAAGGGACAGAAGCGATTATCGCGCGCAGAACGTAGTGGTAACGTATTGGGTGTGTTTGAGGTTACAGAGTCGGTCAAGGGTCTGTCACTACTGTTGATCGATGACGTTGTCACCACCGGCGCAACCGCAGACGAGTGCGCCAAAATGTTGAAACTGGCAGGTGCCGAAGCGGTATGGGTTGCCTGTATTGCAGTGACACCGCCGAAACGAGAAGAGAAAGAAAAAGCGCCGTGTTGAAACACGGCGCTTTTATCAATTATTGTTGATCCATAAACCGCTGATACGCTTGACGTAATTCTTCGGCGGTGTCTTCGGGACAGGTGGGGTTACAATGTGCCCACGCGCCCGTTTCGCTGGATGCGTTATACTTGATCTTGTCGGCACTGCGCATCGGAGGATAGAACGCGATGTGGAAGTGATATTGATCGGATACGTCGTCGCCGTTGACCGGTTCGTTATACATACACATCATATACGGGAATTTGAAACCGAACAAACTGTCTAACATACCGGTGGTACGGCGGAGCGTTTCCGCCAACGCTTCACGTTCTTCTGCAGTGAACTGGGTGATATTGGAGCAATGACGGTTGCTCATAATATACGCACCGTACGGATATTCCGAGAAGAACGGTAAGAACACCGTGAAGTGCTCGTTTTTGAAAATAATACGGGATGCGGCATCTTGTTCCGCCTTTAACCAATCGCAGAACAGGCAGGTACCGTGTTCGTCTTTATGTTTTTTCGCATTTTCCAGTTCCAATTCCAATTTTTTCGGAACGAACGAGTATCCGTAGATCTGACCGTGCGGATGCGGCATGGTGACACCAACCACGTCGCCGCGGTTTTCGAAGATGAATACGTATTTGATAGACTCGTCTTTCGACAACTCTTCATACCGCTCAGCCCACAAATCGACCAATTTGACAATGTGAGAGGTGGGAAGTTCGGGCAAGGTAACGGTATGTTCAGGAGAATACAAGATCACTTCGCATTTTCCGTAGGCGGGAGCCGTTTCGAAAAAGGAGGTCGCCACGTCATCGGGGGTGGGGGGCGTTTGGCTCAGCGCAGGGAAATCGTTGTCGTATTTGTATACGTCAAAGTGATCGGGCACTTTACCCGAACTGGGGCAGAACGGACAATAGTCCTTTGGCATCTGCGGACGGTTTTGACGGTGGGATGCGATCATGATCCAATCGTTCGTGAGAGGATGTTTACGAAGTTCAGCCATAATTTATATCTCCTTTGTCAGTTCGATGCCGCCTACCGGACGGATGGACAGAATGTGACAGTTACCTTTACCGAAAACGTTTTCCATCGTTTCGCGGAACGAATCGACCAACTCAACAGGCACAAAGTTTTGGGTCGTACCGCCGAAACCGCCGCCGTGAACGCGCCACGCCCCTTTTTTATCCAACAACCGTTGTGCGAGTGCAAGTGCGATGGACATACCTTGGAACGACACGTCGCAGTTCGCGTAGATGTTTTGCAGATATTCAAAAGACGAATGACCCGAAGCCAGCACCAGTTCTTTAAACGTTTCGAAATCGTTGTTGCGCAGTGCGTCAACCTCTTCGCCAACCCGTGCATTTTCCGCGAAGAAATGCATCGCGCGCAATACGGCGCGGTCACCCAACTTTTCGCGGAGTTCTGCCATTTTGGGGAAGAACGCATCGAAAGACGTTTCACGCAGAACGTCAACCCCCAGTTCGTTTGCGACCGCTTTCATTTCCATCGGAACGGCGGCATATTCGTGGGTGAGGTCGGCGTGACTGCCGCCTACGTCGACGATACACAGTTGATGACCGCAAGCGGCAAAATCAAACGGAACCTGTTCGATGATCGGATTTTCGGTATCTTTGAAATCGATCGTAATGATACCGCCGACCGACGACGCAGTCTGATCCATCAAACCGCACGGTTTACCGAAATAGATGTTCTCGGCATATTGCGCGATCTTCGCGATGGAAACCGCATCGACCTTTCCGTCGTTATATACGTGACTTAAAATGGTGCCGACCAACACCTCGAACGCCGCAGACGAAGACAGACCGGACCCCTTCAAAACGTTGGAGGTCGTATACGCGTCAAAGCCGCCGACAGTATAACCCAGTTGCTCGAAACGAGCGGCAGTACCGCGAATCAGGGATGCGGAACAGTTGATCTCATCGCTGTGTACGGCGGTGTCCGAAAGATCTACCGTGTCCATCGGATACCCTTGCGACTGCACCCGAGCAACCGGGGTGTCATTTTGGGATACAACGGCGATCACGTCCAGATTAACGCTTGCCGCCAACACACACCCGTGATTGTGGTCGGTGTGGTTGCCGCCGATCTCCGTACGACCCGGGGCAGAGAACAAGCGAACGTCGTCACGCTCACCGAAAATAGCGGTAAATTCGCGCACGGCTTGAATGTAACGCGCACGCATTGCTTGTACGGCATCGGCGCCGTATAAACGGTCGAACAAACGGTCAAATGCGCCGTTCTCGATTTGTTGTAACAGGGCAGATGTATTGAACATACCAATTCCTCCGTTTTCTATTCTAAAGTTATTATACCACTCACTTAATCAAACGCAAGAAAAAGTTTTTTCGTTGGTATGGACAAATGTTGCAAAGTATAGTATGATAAAACGGTAAAGGGGGAGAGAACGGTGGCGCAAACAAAATTTTCGTTTAAAGATACCCTCAAAGAGAATTTGGCATTGGCGGTATACAACACGGGATACGAGGTATGCGAACGCGGATACACGTGGGGACCTGCCGTTCGGGATCACTATTTGTTGCACTACGTGCGATCGGGGAAAGGCACCTATGTATATAACGGACAGGCATTCCGTCTGGGTGCGGGAGATATGTTTTTGACCTATCCGTCCACTATGGTGTCTTATACCGCCGACTTGGAAGAGCCGTGGGAATATTGTTGGGTCGGCTTTCACGGGACAGAGGCAAAACGAATGTTGCGGGAGACCGCGTTCTCCAAACAACAGCCGATTTTGCATCTGACCGATTGTGATCGATTGGAAACGCTCTTGTTATCCATCTACCGTTCCAGCGGCAACACACCTGCCGCCGACGCGGATATGGCGGGATATCTGTATTTGTTTTTGGGTGAATTGATGCGATGTGCGCCCGCAAATGTTGCATTAAACAGTGTGCAGGATTATGTGACACAAGCCATTCGGTACATTCAAAACGAATACGCAAACGATATTCAGGTCAGCGAGATCGCCTCGTATGTCGGAGTGAGCCGAAGCCAGTTATATCGCGCGTTTGTGGAACGGTTTGAACTGTCACCGCATCAGTATTTAAAACGGTATCGCATCAACGTCGCGTGCAGTTTGTTGCGCAATGCGACACTCTCCGTACGGGAGATCGCCTTATCGGTCGGAATTGAAGATCCGCTGTATTTTTCGCGGGTTTTTAAAGAAGTGAAGGGAATGTCCCCTTCGGAATATCAGAAAAGCAGAGGAGAGATCGGAAATGGAACATAAAAAGATCGCAGGAGATCTGTTCTTGGAAGGATACAACTGCGCACAAGCAGTCTTCGTGGCATTTTGCGACGTGACCGGATACGACAAGGAAACAGCACTCAGAATTTCTTCGTCGTTTGGCGGCGGTTTCGGACGTTTGCGGGAAATATGCGGCGCGGTCAGTGGTGCGGGAATGGTACTGGGTGTGTTGTACGGTTACACCGGTTTGGACGATGAGAAAAAGAAAGAACATTACGCTCTGGTACAAGAGTTTGCCGAGCGGTTTAACGCACGGCATCAGACCATTATTTGCCGCGACCTGTTAAAAGGTTGTGCCGATACCTCGCCGACACCCACCGTGCGGGACGCGGCGTTTTATGCAAAGCGTCCGTGTTTGCGGATGGTGGAAGATGCCGCCGAGATCGTTGATCAAATGATAGCTGAACGCAACTAAAAAGAACCCCTTTACCGAATATCGGTAAAGGGGTTTTGCTTATATGGTGAATTATACTATCAAGTGCAACACTTTAGCGAAATAAAATAGAAGTTCAT
>CAYSPZ010000014.1:0-30141 GCA_964433065.1 uncultured Eubacteriales bacterium
CATTCAATTCACAACATTTTTTACTTTTCAGACTTGACTTTTAATAGTTAGTCTTAACAAACAAATAAGACACGGCAGAGAAGATGCACAGTATGCCGACGACGGCTTCCAGCAGATACAAAGCCGGATAGAACAACCCTTGTGTCAATGCCAACAGCCCGATCGCCAACAAACAGATCGACGTAAATACCGTTTGCAAAACCGTATATACACGGGTCAGATTCTTTAAACGATTGCACAACGACAACGCAAAGATCAACCCCGTCTTACGACCGTCCGAGATCACCGACGCGGTCTCCCCTTCGCTGACACCGTCTACCAGACCTTCATACGATCTGCCCGCAGGTGCGTTCAACAGTTCGACGTAAAAACTGTCCAGATCAAATATCGAGGCGATCATCGGTTCGGTGATATTCTGATCACACGTGCGTACCAGCAAGGTAACACGATGCTTGGTCAAAGCCGCTAACCGTTCTTTGATTGCAGGATCGGCAACATAGCTCACCACGAACATAGCGGACAGTTCACCCGCGATGGAGAGGTATACCAATTGTCGTCCGTTTTTCGCATAACGGTCTTCGTAATCCTTAGACGGGATATCGATGCCGTGGTTGTCAAGCAATTTACGATTACCGATCAGCACACGGCGACCGCTCACCCAACCGGACAGACCCATATCCTGTTCGTACACCAATGTATCGACGTCGCGTAACATATCCACCTTGTTTTGGATCATACGACGGAACACGTGGGAAAGCGGACCGCCCGCACGCACCGATACCGACGCGGCATCTAAGATGGCATCGTCGATACGCGTACCCGAAAAGGTCTTAATTCCGTGAAGCAGTACACTGTGATCGGGGAAAAGGTCAGTTGCATCAATCGCCAACGCGTGTACCGCTCCGTACGTATCCACCGCTTGGTAACCGGCAAGAACCGTTCCGAGTTTTTCGGCTTTTCTCGCGGCGGTCGCCATCGAAAGCTGTAACGCAAACAGATGGACGGACGGTGTAATAATTGCCGTCAACGCAGTAAACAGTGTGATGGTCATCAACCAGGAATTCAATCCGTTGAGTGCAAAATACACCAGCGAAACGACCAGTGAAACACCATACATCACCGGAAAATACCATTTGGTAAATTCACAAGCCAACTGTGAATCGGTTGCCGTTTTCAAATAGGAATCCACCCGTTTGGTTTGGCGGTAGAATGCCACGCGGGGTTCACCGAGTGCCAAGGCGGGACGGCCGATCTCTTCTGCGAGCATCGGATCTTCGATCCGTTTATAGACGGTTTTTTCACGATCTTCCGACAATACGAAACCGATGTTACGGTGTTGCCGTATCAATTCACTGCGTTTGGCGAGTAAAGTCAAAACGATCGACAAACCGGTAATCGCCGTCAAGATGGGGATGGTTCCCTCGCCGACACCCGTGGTGTTCAACAGTTGCAGAACGGTGTTCACGACCGTCATAACCGTGGCAAGTGAAACACCCGTTACAGGCGAAGCGTTACCGGAAAACAGGTCGGCAAATCCACCTTTGATAACGGGAAAATTGACCGCTGCCAACGTTACGAACAAACACAAATGGATAATAACGAAAGTGGAAGGACTGAAGGTGAGTGACGGTGAGAAGAAGGAGAATAATGTCAATAACATTAAAATCCCTTCCAGAACCACCGACAAAAACACGACCGCCGCACTGTTACGCAATGCCGTATTCAGGCGGCGAACGATGGTATCGGGAGTTTCGGTCTCCTCGACAACCGGTACCGTTTCCTCAGTGGTAAGCGGTGTTTCGGGATACACAACTTCACCGCGCGGTGCATCGGTATCCTCCGCTTGTTCTTCCTGTATATGCAACTCACGTTTTTGCGAAAAATCTTCGATCTTTTCGCGACGAACTTTGCGCAACCGCTCTTCACCGCTTGAAATTTCCGGAACTTTCTTTTCCTCTTGTTCAAACCCTTCGAGCAACATTTGTTCATCGTCTTCTTCGATTTCTTCTTCGGAAGAAGCGTTAATACTCGGAATCGGCTTGGTAGGACTGTCGGTATAGATCTCGCAAGTATCCTCCATATTGGGTGCCGCTTCCCCGTCGATCAAATCCTCTTCGGGTTTCAACGCATCGACCGGATCGGAAACGGATGGCATTTTCTCCTTTTCCGTGTGACGACGGAACCAACTGCGTTTTTTGCGTTTCGGTTTTTGCGGTTCATCCTGAATAAGCGACGGAAATTCGGTTGTGACCTCCCGTGTGCTATCCGCTACCTTCGTCAGATCGGCAGGCATTGTAACCGTATTTTCCATATCATCCATTTTCATATTCCCAGCCTCCCGTTTTATGATTTCGAACCGAGTCCCAAACGCTGTCGTGCCACTTCATACGACAAAATGCCACAAGCAACCGAAGCGTTTAAGGAATTGATGTTTCCGCGCATGGGCAATGACAAAACAAAATCGCATTGTTCCCGTACCAGACGGCTCATACCGTGGCCTTCTGAACCGACGACCAACACAACACCGCCGGAAAGGTCGGTTTGACACCACGTCTCGCCATCCATATCCAAACCGTACACCCATAACCCTCTTTTTTTGAGTTGCTTGAGTGTTTCGGTCAAGTTTGCAACACGTACTACCGGCACGTATTCCACCGCGCCTGCCGAGGTTTTATAAACGGTAGAGGTCAACCCCACCGAATGACGTTTCGGAATAATGACGCCGTGGCAACCTGCCGCTTCCGCCGTTCTTAAAATGGCACCCAAATTGTGCGCATCTTCCAATTCGTCGCACACGATGATAAACGGCGCTTCGTCTTTTTTGGATGCGTTTTCAAACACATCCTCCAAGGTACTGTATTCTTTACAGGCGGCGAATGCCACAACACCTTGATGATTCGGACCACATTTGGCGGTCAGTTTACGGACATCCACTTCTTTGATCGGAATATCGGCTTGTTTGCATTTTGCCAGTATCGGACCGATACTGCCGGTGCGGTCACCGGAAGCGACCCATACACTATCCAACGCGCGGCCGACACGCAACGCTTCCATTACCGCGTTGCGACCGACGATCATATCCTGTTGTTCGTTGTTGGTCGTCTGCATTTAAAAAACCTCACAATACTCCTATATTACTGTAGTATAACATACCTTTTTTAAAAAAGGAAGACCTGTTTACAGAAATATTTAACAAAAAGTACAGGCGCAATGTGTGTTGCGCCTGCGTTCGTACCTATACAGTTGTAAAGATCAATGCGGTGTCCGTCGAGAGGGTATCACAAAACAGGTTGTTTTCCCGACACAATTTTTCCACCGCAATGTGTTGTGATTTGGCAATATCCCAAAGTGACTCTCCCGCACCGGCGAAATACACTTTCAACGGACACATCGCTTCGCCATCCTCGTTCGCAAACGGTCTTCGCTCATCTAAGGATAAGTTGCTGATAGCACGGCATTGTGCTTGTGAAATGCGCTTACGATTCACCGCTACCGTCAAACGTACATCAACGCGGTTCCCCGAAAGAGCGGCGGTACAATCCCACACGGCAACGGTCGTTTTCTCCTGAACATCACCGTCACCGAGCGGCAAAACGAAATCGGCTTGACGTTCATAATACGCATAACAGTCTTGTGCATCCCTCGTCAGCATACAGAGAGTCGTGCACACTTCCGTTCCCCCGTTTCCCCCTTCTCGGTCGGCAACCGACAACACGTCACACCAACAATCTTCCACGCTGCAAATACCCCCATTGGGAAGTTCTACCGTAAGCGGGATAGTGGTTACGTCGCTTGAAAATCCGTGTACGGTCACAGGTGTCAGGTGTTCGTATTCGGTTTCGATCGGATAGGCGGTATGATAGGCATCGGTCAGGACACAGGCGATCTCGGTTCGGTAACCCTGCATACTGAGTTTCAGTTTTGCCGCCACCGATAACAGGGTGTTTTCGCCGACGGGGTTCTGGGTCAAATGCGTTTCGCAGAATAAAACGACTGCTTCGCACGCAACGGTGGTGTCTTCGGTCAATCCTTCGGCGTCCAACAGTTGACTGAACGGTATACGATTTTGAGAACAGATCAGCGAACCGTTTTGACGGTCGGCGACGAGAATACTTTTCAACAGAAGTTCACCTTTGACGACGGCTTTTCCGGTAAGGCATTTACATTCGGTAACGGTAGGAATCATTTCGGTACGTAAGACCGAGTCGGCGGACTGATTGTTTTGCAGTTCCACCACTTCGTTGACGGTAAAGGCCTTTTCACCGTAAACGCACGGGACGGAATAGGTGATGGTATCCTGTTTTGAAACCAATTGATCGTCTGTTACCGTTTCCAACACGGTGCATACGGTTTCGGTTGATTGCATCAGGATAACCTGAAACGCGCCGTGCACCTCTACCCTTCTCGGACCGGTGGGTCGACAATTCACGTAGTTCACCTTAACCGATAAATCGATCCGATTATCCAGCGCAGGTGCTTTCAACGTGAAGTTGGCGGAAAACGGTTGTGAGGTTTCGTACGAATGAATACATTTTCGTTCTTCGTCCAGGTACAGCAGTTGCAACAAGGTCATACCGTCTGCCGTAACGCGGTCACCGCTGATCTGATGCGATTGCACGGTCGGTTTTACGATACATTTTAAGACGGCGGTAATATCGGGTAAATAGTCGGGCAAAATGAAATCACAATCGATGGCTCTTTCATCAAATTCTTCCGGAAGTGTTTGTACGGTTCGTATTTCTTTTTGTTCGGTATGAAGTTCCATATATTTCTCTCCCTTTTACGGCTTCGTTACTTCACTATATTCCGAACAGGGGACAAATATTCCTATAAAACAAGCGTACCGCTAAGAGCAGTACGCTTGTTTTATGTATTTTATTCGATGGGTGTACTCTTTTTGATTTTAAACCAACTGCGTAACACGGCTCCTAAAAATTTGGGACTTTTCCATACAATGATCTGCATATCGATTCCCCCTTATATTGGTGCTTACCCACACCGCAGTAAACTGATACCGATGAGGATAAGTGCGATGACCGCCAAGATCAAAATCAACCGAAGCGGGCAGATCAAAGCAATCAACGCACCCGCGCCGAATGCCGCGTAATAACAACCGACATCCCGATGTCTTCTGCTCATTCTCTTTCCCTCTTTCGTGTTTGATCTTACGGCTACATTAACAACATATTCCGTTACCCGAAAAAGGTTCGTTATAAAAATTGCGCCGCGCAGAAATTTCTGCGCGGCGCTTGATGATACAAAATCAGTTGCAGATGGTCTTTTCGGTTTCTTTGTCGAAAAGATGGATCTTCGCATTGTCGAGTACCATTTCCACTTCATCACCCGGACGAGCAGTAGAGGTGGGATCGACGCGAGCGGTCATATTGAAGCCTTCTACGTTGAAGTACAAGAAGGTTTCGGCACCCATCAACTCGGTCACTTCGATGTTCGCTTTGATCTTGCAATCTTTCAGCGTTTCCATGAAGCGTGCTTCGTCGTGTACGTCTTCGGGACGGATACCCATAATGACTTCCTTTTCCACGTAGGGATCCAACACACCTTTGGCGTTCTTGGATTCCGGCAACGGAATGCGATACTTCTTGCCTTTTCTGGTTTTGGTATCTTCGGTACCGAATTCCACGTAGAGCGTATCGTTCTCTTTGAGTAACACGGCATCGATGAAGTTCATTTGGGGGCTACCGATAAAGCCGGCAACAAACATATTACCGGGTTTGGTATACAGGGTGTTCGGGGTATCGACTTGTTGGATCAAGCCGTCTTTCATAACCACGATACGGTCACCCATCGTCATAGCCTCGGTCTGGTCGTGGGTAACGTAAATGAAGGTGGTACCGAGTTTTTGGTGAAGTTTGGAGATCTCCGTTCTCATCTGGGCACGAAGTTTCGCGTCCAAGTTGGACAACGGTTCGTCGAGCAAGAAGACTTTGGGTTCACGCACGATGGCACGACCGAGCGCAACACGCTGACGCTGACCACCGGACAATGCCTTCGGTTTACGATCGAGCAGGTGAGCGATATCCAAAATGCGAGCAGCCTCTTCTACGCGGCGTTTGATCTCGTCGCGGGGCGTTTTACGCAGTTTCAGACCGAATGCCATATTCTCAAACACGGTCATATGCGGATACAACGCGTAGTTCTGGAACACCATCGCGATGTCTCTGTCTTTCGGTGCAACGTCGTTGACCAGACGGTCGCCGATGTAGAGTTCACCGGAAGAGATCTCTTCCAAGCCGGCGATCATACGCAACGTGGTAGATTTACCGCAACCGGAAGGACCGACCAAAATGATGAATTCCTGGTCTTTGATTTCAAGGTTAAAATCGGAAACGGCGATAACGCCGCCGGGATATTTTTTGTAAATCCCTTTTAAAGACAAACTTGCCATTTGAAGACCTCCATATTTTTAGCGGTGACCAAAACACATAACACCACTATAGTGCTCTTATTTTAACAAATTTTTATTCAAGATACTATTCTTATAACATACAAATTTTTAAAATTTATTTATCTAACTTGAACAAAAAATTATAAACAAAAGGCTTTTTGTCGTTCTTCGTCGGAAAGAAAGCGACTTTCCCCTTCGCTTAACGTGTCGTCTAAAACCAACTGCCCGATGGAAACGCGTTTCAGCCATACGACACCTCGGTCGCGCGTGCCGAACATTCTTTTGATCTGGTGATACTTACCTTCGGTAATACAGACCTCCGCCAACGATTCCCGTTCGGTACTCTCTATGATCGTTAAGATCGCGGGTCGACAGACCGTTCCGTCCGCTAACGTGATCCCGTCGGCGAACGCTTTCACGTCCGCCTCGTCGAGCAAACCGTCTACGCGTACCTGATAACGTTTGGGAACACCGCTTTTGGGTGACAGCATACGGTGAGCATAATCGCCGTCGTCTGTTAAGAGAACCAATCCAACCGTATCCTTGTCCAATCTGCCGGCAGGAAAAAGGCCCTTGCGTTGTTGCGAGGGCGGTAACAGATCCACCACCGTTTTTACGCGGGGATCACGGGATACGCACAAAATACCGGCAGGTTTATTCAACATTAAATACACATATTGACGATAGATAAAGGGTTTTCCGTCTACCACTATCTCGTCTTTTTCGGCATCCGCTTTCGTTGATGCGTCACGGCAAACGGTGCCGTTTAACAGGACGCGTCCCGCACGGATGAGCCGTACCGTTTCGCTACGACTCATCGTGCTTTGTGACGCCAATATTTTATCCAATCGTTGTATCATTTATAACATCCTTTGTTCGGATCATTCACTTTTTGATTGTGCCGCTAACAATTGTTGACCTTTTGCCGTTTCAAGGTGCCCGGCAACGATCTTGTCACGGTATACGTACAAGTGGGCGGTGGCATCGCCGTCAACGTGATTGAGCACCCGATACGAATAGCATTTTACCCGTTTCCCGTAATACGGTTCGAGATCCATACCCGTTTGTTGCAACAACGCATTGTACTCTCTAAGGACAGAGTCTGCCTCATCGGGCAAACGGATCTCCTGTATTTTGATCGGTTCGGATACCGTTTCGTATCCCAACTGACTTAAATAACCGACCCGCTGCTCGTCCGTTCCCGCTTGCACATCCGTTATCGGCACACCCGCAGTTGATTTGATCGGCGTTGAGGTGGCTGCCGCCGCGATCGCCAGAACGATCATTACCGCCACGCATACCGCCGAGGTGATCATTTGCTTTTTTGTCGTCTTAATCGAAAATACAAACACAACACACACATCCCATCGCAATTCTTTATTGAATGTATATGTTGTGTTGTGTTTGAATATTCAACTCAAAGCAGGATCAATTCTTTGGGACAGTGGGTCAGATTGCGACAACCGCCTTCGGTGATGAGCACCATATCTTCAATACGTACGCCGAATTTGCCTTCCAGATAAATACCGGGTTCGACCGTAACCACGTTACCCGCCTTTAACGGGGTATTTCCGCCGCGCGGCGATACCGTCGGTGCTTCGTGGATCTGTACACCGACACCGTGACCGGTACCGTGTCCAAAACAATTGCCGTACCCTGCGTTTGCGATGACATTACGCGCCGCCGCGTCGCCGTCCGCACAGGTAAGACCCGCTTTAAGAACCGATAACGACGCGTTCTGTGCCGCTAACACGGTGTTATAGATCGCACGTTGCTCATCACTGACAGGACCGAGTGCGACCGTACGAGTCATATCGGAATGGTATCCGTCCACCACTGCACCGAAATCCATCGTAATAAAATCGCCTTTTTGGATCGTTTTGTCCGACGGAATACCGTGAGGCAGTGAAGAGTTGGCACCCGAAACCACAATAAAATCGAATGCCACGCGTTGCGCACCTTCGCGGCGCATAAAGAATTCGAGTTCAAGCGCGACCTGTTTTTCGGTCACACCTTCGCGGATGTAGGGCAAGATGTGTTCAAACCCTGCTTCGGTGATCGCCTGTGCGGCTTCGATACGGCGGATCTCGTGTTCGTCTTTGATCGCGCGCATCTCGGTCAACCAACAATCCAGCGTATCGTCGGTGGTCAATTCGATATCGGATAAACCGCGCGAAAGTCGTGCGGCAGCTGCCAACGACGTTTCACACGCTTCCAACAAGAGTGTTTGGATATCGTGTTTTTTACACAACTCGTTTAACGTGTCGGTCAAGCGGTTGAACATGATACATTCGGCGCCCGAAACGGTGTTTTTTGCCATCTCGATGTACCGAAAATCAGTTATAAAATAGGATTTTTCGGGTGTGACAAGGATATAACTCTCCCCCGACGGAAACCCGGTCAAGTAGCATAAATGGTGTTCAGCGGTGATCAACGCTGCGCTTTTTGTGCCGACAAGATGTTTGCTTAATTGTTCCAGTTTAGCGTTCATTGTCGTTCCCTCCGTATAGTTGCATCAGTATTACGGCATCTTCTGCCTGTGTACCGTCCGATTCGCAGATGAACGTAGGGGTCATTCCCCGTTTGCGGATCAATTGCATCAGCGGTGACGGATCGGGACCGTAAACGGTGTCCGCAAAGGTCAGGTGTCGTTTTTCGCCGCCTTGTGTGTATTCGATCTTCGAAAAATGAGCGTGGAATTTTGAGGCGCGTTCGGTTCCCAATTCGTTGACCAAACGGTCCAGTAATGCGTCAAACGCTTCTTCGCTGTTGACACCGCCGTGCGTACGAGAATTAAGATGACCGAAATCGATGCACGGTAAAAAGCGGTCGTGTTCTTTGCAGAAAAACAAGACCTCATCCAGATCGCCCAACTGGTTGATCTTCCCCATCGTTTCGGGACAGATATGAATGCGTTGCAGACCTTCGTCGTTCAAAGCCGCTTGTGCGCGGCGCAGGGTTTCGTTTGCCAGAAGGGTAGCATCTTTACGCGAGAGACCGCCTAATCCGCCGGGATGGACCACGATACGGGTACCGCCCATTTGATGGACCGCACGGGCGCTCTCCAAGATGTAGCGAATCGAATTATCCCGTTTTTCGGGTTCAGCGGAAGCGAGAGAAATGAAATACGGCGCGTGCAGTGATAATTGAATGCCGTATTGGGTTGCCAGTGCGCCGAGTTTAGCGGCGGCATCGTCGGTGATACGAACACCGCGACCGCACTGGTATTCGTACGCGGTCAAACCAAGTTTGTTTAAAAACTCGGGAGCCTGCAAGGTGCTTTTGTTGCCTTGCGCATAAAACAGGACGCCGTTACCGGCAGGACCGAATTTAGCGGTCATTTGTCTTCCCCTCCCGTCGTTGATACAGCCACCGTTCTAAACGGCGCTTGAGTTTTAGGATCGGTTTACCCGTTTCGAGCAGGATGGGTTGCAGTTGCACACAACGGATACCACACAAGTTGGCACCGATAATATCGGTAAACACCTGATCGCCGATTGCCAGACATTCACTGCGCTTGAGTTGTAATCGACGAATACCGCGCCAAAAACCAATAGGTAACGGTTTACAAGAGAGCGAGGTATGGCGAAGACCGATGCGTTTGGCAAACGGCGCTACACGCCATTCCCACGAATTGGAAACGACGGTCATACGAATACCCGCTTGTTTCATAGTGTCAAGCCAATCGCGCACGTCGTCGGACAGTTCCTGGCTGCCGTGGGTAGTGAGCGTATTATCCACATCCAACAGCAAACCTTTAACGCCCATCGTATGCAATTGTTCAACCGTGATATCGGTAATGCGACGGTGATAGACCGTCGGATAAAACAACGACATTCGCTCACTCCTTTTTGATGATATATAAAAAGCGGGCTTATTGCCCGCTTTTTACTCATTTGAACTTTCTTTTACGAGCAGCCTCAGATTTCTTCTTACGACGAACGGAAGGCTTCTCATAGTGTTCTCTTTTCCGAACTTCGGCGAGAACACCGGAACGAGCGCAAGATTTCTTCCATCTACGCAACGCGCTATCCAGAGACTCGTTTTCTTTAACTTTGACTTCAGACATTCTTATTCCCTCCCTCCGCACAGTAGCAGGGGTTATTTTTCTTTACAGAACACTACGCATTATACAACAGTTAACGCAACTCGTCAAGTCTTTTTTATAACAAATTTACAAGGGTTTTACAACTAAATTGACCAGTTTGCGCGGGACGTATAATTCTTTCACGATCTGTTTACCGTCCAGTTCGGGTACGATCTTCTCGTTCTGCTTCGCAATCGTCAACACTTCGTCTGCCGTCGCGTCAACGTTGACCGACAAACGAGTACGGATCTTACCGTTGATCTGCACGGCGATCTCCACCGTGTTCTCTTCGCATTTATCGGGATCAAAGGTCGGCCACTCGTGATATGCCAACGTATCTGCCGAAACGAGTTGTTCCCACAATTCTTCGGTCATATGAGGTGCAAACGGATTGAGCAACTGGACGAGTACGCGATATTCGCCGCGTGTAGCACCGCCTGCTGCGGAAAGGTCGTTAAGCAATGCCATCATTGCCGCGATCGCGGTATTGAATTTCAGGTTTTCGATGTCCTCGCCCACCTTGCGGATGGTGCGGTTGATCGAAATTTCCAAAGCGGGACGGATATCGTCGCTGTCGATCAGCGATTCGGACAACGCCCACACGCGTTCAAGAAAACGTTGCGAACCGCGGATACTGGAACTGGACCACGGCGCGGCTTTTTCAAAGTCGCCGATAAACATCTCATACACACGCAAGGTATCCGCACCGAAATCGCGGATGATATCGTCAGGGTTGACGACGTTGCCGCGGGATTTGGACATTTTTTCGCCGTTTTCACCCAAGATCATACCGTGACTGGTACGTTTTGCGTAGGGTTCTGCCGTCGGGACAACACCGATATCGTACAAGAACTTATGCCAGAAACGGCTATATAGTAAGTGCAGGGTCGTATGTTCCATACCGCCGTTGTACCAGTTGATGGGCAACCAGTAGTTCAACGCTTCTTTGGAAGCCAACGCTTCGGTATTGTGAGGATCGCAATACCGTAAGAAGTACCAGGACGAACCTGCCCATTGAGGCATCGTATCGGTTTCGCGTTTTGCGGGTGCGCCGCATTTGGGACAGGTAGTATTGACCCATTCGTCGATCGTAGCAAGCGGAGATTCGCCGTTGTCGGTCGGCTCGTAACTGTCGACCATCGGCAGACGGATCGGCAACTGCTCTTCGGGGACGGCAACCTGACCGCAATGCGGACAATGCACGATCGGGATCGGTTCACCCCAATACCGTTGACGGGAGAAGACCCAGTCACGCAGTTTGAAGTTGACTTTCTTCTCGCCGATCTTTTCTTTTTCCAGATACTCAATGATCGCAACTTTGGCTTCTTCCACCGACATTCCGTTGAGGAAACCGGAGTTAACCATCGTGCCCGTCGCGCAATCGGTGAAGGCTTCTTTTTCCACATCGCCGCCCTGTACCACTTCAATGATGGGCAGGGAGAATTTTTGGGCAAATTCCCAGTCGCGGGTATCGTGTGCGGGAACCGCCATAATGGCGCCTGTTCCATAGGACACCAGTACGTAGTCGGAAATAAACAGCGGGATCTCGTTGCCGTTGACGGGGTTAATACCCATCACACCGTCCAAACGCACACCGGTCTTGTCTTTAGCAACCTCGGTACGTTCAAAATCGGATTTACGGGAAGCAGTTTCCTGATAGGCACGTACTTCGTCCACATTTTTCAGCACACCGTTGTTGATCCAGGTTTCGAGCAACGGGTGTTCGGGCGACATCACCATATAGGTCGCACCGAACAAGGTATCGGGACGGGTGGTATACACCACGAGCGGATCGCCCGCCGTAGTGGAGAAGGTTACCTGAGCACCAGTCGAACGACCGATCCAGTTGATCTGTTGTGCGCGAACGCGTTCCGGATAATCCACCAGATCCAGATCGTCGATCAGACGTTGTGCATAGGCGGTGATTTTAAGCATCCACTGACTTTTCACCTTACGCACGACTTCGCCGCCGCAACGTTCACAAACGCCGCCGACCACTTCTTCGTTCGCAAGAACGCATTTGCAGGAGGTACACCAGTTGACCGCCATTTCTTTTTTGTATGCCAGTCCTTTTTTAAACAGTTGCAGGAAGATCCACTGCGTCCATTTGTAGTAATCGGGATCGGTAGTGTTGATCTCTCTCGTCCAGTCAAACGAAAGACCGAGAGCCTGCAACTGGGATTTGAAGCGCGCCACGTTGTTTTGCGTCACGACTTCGGGGTGAATGTGATTTTTGATAGCAAAGTTTTCGGTAGGCAGACCGAATGCATCCCATCCCATCGGATACAACACGTTGTACCCTTGCATACGGCGTTTACGGGATACGACGTCGAGCGCCGTATAGGAACGCGGATGACCCACGTGTAACCCCTGACCCGACGGGTACGGGAATTCCACCAACGCGAAATATGCGGGTTTTTCCTGCGATTCCTGCGCCGCAAAGGTGTTTTCACTTACCCATTTATCTTGCCATTTCTTTTCAATTTCAGCAGCATTGTATTTACTCATTATCGTTTCCCCCGTCGCTCAAAAAAGTATTGATATCGATTTCTTTTCCATCTTTCCACAAGCGTTCCAAGTCATAGAAACTGCGCGTTTCTTCCTGAAAGATGTGGACAACGACCTGACCGAAATCGAGTAACGTCCATTGTGAATTCTGGTATCCTTCCGTACGCAACGGGCGGACACCGCGTTGACCCATTTCCATTTCCGCGTAATCGACCAAGGCGCGGACCTGCGTGGAACTGGAACCGGCGGCAATCACAAAATAATCCGCCAAAGACGTGATCTCTGTCACCTGTATCACGCGAATATCGCGCGCTTTGTGTTTGTCCAACGAACAAACCAGTTGTTTAACGATTTCTATTGTTTCCATATTACTCGTCTTTCTGTGTTGTCGTAGTGGCGCCGCTTTCGGCAGTACCGCTTTGATCGATCGCGATCTCGTTCATCGTTTGCAATTTCACATCGTCATCGGTACCCTTTGCGAGTTCGGTGATCTGAACGTCCGCATCGGTGATGGTTTCGCCGTACGGGTTGAAGTAGGTGTTCAACTGTTCGATCGTCTGAGCGCGATACACGCTGAAATATGAATCGGAGTTGAACGTAGACACCTCACCGGGTAATTGCTGTACGGTGATGTTCTCGGCTTTTACTTTTGACAGTGTGCGCACCAGACTCACCATATCCGCCGTCGACATTAACGTACGGATCGGTGTGGAGCCTTTCATAACGGGTGCCAATGATTCTTCGGACAATTCCTGCTCGGTTTCATTGCACAAGCGTTGGAACAACGCGTAGAATACCTTGCGTTGACGCTCAAACCGCGTGAGATCGCCGTTAACACCTTTATCGCGTTTTAAAACGTATTGCAACGCGGCTTCACCGTCCAAGGTACGCACACCTTTTTGATAGGTGGTGTCCCCTACTTTTAACGAGGCTTCCAGATCCACGTCCAAACCGCCGAGCAGGTTGACCAGTTTCACGAACCCTTCTTGCGGGATCATAAAGTAGGCATCTACCGGCATTGAAAACAACTCGTTAAATACCGAAATGAGGTTATACGATGCGGAACCTGTCCGTTGACTGATGGTATGTCCCGCCGCCTTGTGTTCTTCAATCTCGGCTTTAAAGATGCGTTTACCCTCGAAATCACACCAATCGAGCGGCGCAGGATTACCCCAGACGTAACCCGCTTTTTTCTGTGACCACAGATCGCTGTCACCCAGATAGGTATCCTGCGGAATCTCCAACACGTTGAGCGTTCCTTTTTTCTTATCGTGGCAAACGAGTGCCAACATTTCGGTTGCGGCGGCTTCGTCTTCTCCGAGCAGACCGATCACGTAATACGCTACTTTACCCTGCAAAGCGGTGGGGGTGGTATCGTATTGGTTGACGGTGGAATTGGTATTGTCCTTCTCACCCGAACCTGCCAGCAACGCTCTTCCGAGCACAAACAACAAGATAGCAAATAACAGCAAAAATACCGCCGCCGCGATCGTAATGATACGCCGCGCGTTCATTTTCTTGCGTTTTTTGGCAGTCACGGTTCTGGTACGACCGGTGTCACCCGTTTTGTTGCGTCTGTCTTTTGCCATACTTGCGTCATCCTTTCCGCCATTCTTGATAACACGCCAAGGTATCGGGATGGACATCCCGCCCTTGTTCGCGCAGATCGGCGATGGTATATGCCAACGCATAGTCCATTGCCGCGTGTAAATCGGTTTCGGTCAACCGACGCATCACGTCTACGTCGGGATAATCGCGGTCCGCCGAAGTAAAGTCCGCCAGATACAACACCACTTCGAGCAAGGACATACCCGCTCTGCCGGTGGTATGATACCGAATCGCGTTGAGAATATCCGTATCGTGAATACCGAGGATGTTTTCCACAAACACCGCACCGGCACGTGCATGCCACAACTTCGGCGCTCTTTTTTCAACCGTATCTAACAGTATATCAAAGTCTTGCAGAATTTGCAACTGTGAATCCCGATCGGTATCCTTTAAAATATCATGTAACAATCCCGCAACACGCGCTTTTTGTACATCGGCGCCGTATTTTGCCGCCAGATGTTCTGCTTGATCGGCAACCGCCAACGAATGAACAAATCGTTTCGGTGTCAATCGTCCGCGGATGATATCGTGATACTGGTCTTCCACGTCACAATACCGCTTTCTCGCCGTATACAATTCGTGCTCACGAATATACGTTGCCACTGCAGACGGAACAAATTCTTCAATTGACTCCCCTGCTGCCGCGCATTTCCGAACATGAGTAGAAGAAATATGCGGCGCGTCGATGGTTTCGACACAACACACGGCACCTTGTTTTTTCAATTCTTCGGCATATCGCATCAGTTCTTCGGTCTGTGAACCGTCACGCGGCGCAACGCACAACGTGGCAAGTTGCGCAATATCCGTAAAACGGTGCCAGGTAGCCAAGGTTAAAAACATATCCGCACCGACCAACAAGAACAGGTCGGCATCGGGATCCTGCGTTTTCAGTTGTTCTAACGTAGTGACCGTGAAACTCGCACCGCGACGATTGATTTCCATATCCGATACCATCAGTTGCGGATAGGGATCACACGCCAAACGACACATTTCCAGTCGATCAACGGCGGGTGCAAGATCGGGTTTCACTTTATGGGGCGGAACAAAGGTCGGCATCATCAACACGCAGTCCAGTTGTAACCGCGCCGCAAACTCCCGCGCCAACACGATATGTCCGTTATGAATGGGATCAAACGTTCCGCCTAAAATACCAAGTCGTTTTTTCATAATCTTATTTCGAACGGGGCAATACGATAACGGGTTCTTCCTCGTTACGGCGGTACAGAACGAACACTCTGCCAATCACCTGAACTACTTCGGCATTTACCGCTTGCGCCAGTTTTTCTGCCGATTCACGAGCGGTGTCGGGTGCGGATTCCAGCACCTTTCCTTTCACAAGTTCACGCGCCGTCAACGCGTCGTCCGCCTGTTTTTCAATGGTATCAGACAAACCACCTTTGCCGACGTACACGATCGGTTGAAGCGGGTTTGCCAAAGAACGCAAATATGCGCGTTGTTTACTGGTCATTATTTTCCACCCTTTGTAATAATTTCTGTCGGAACAACCGCAGTGCGTTTCCGCGATGGCTGATCGCATCTTTTTCATCGTCGGTCAGTTGTGCGGCAGTTTTGTAAGTCCCGTCGGGTTGCGGTACATAGAAGAGCGGATCGTACCCAAACCCGCCGTCACCGTGTTGTTCGGTACCGATATAACCGTGCATTTCGCCTTCCGCGAGGATCGGTTTTTGACCGTTCGGGAAAACGCAACAGACCGCACACGCATAATGCGCCGTGCGTTTTTCCCACGGGACGTCTTCCATTTCGCGGAGCAACAACAAGTTGCGGCCTTGATCGTCCAATCCTTCGCCGCCGTAACGTGCCGAATAGATGCCCGGTGCGCCGTCAAGCGCATCCACCACCACACCCGAATCGTCGGCGATCGCGGGAAGTCCCGTCACGTCGCAAGCGGACTGTGCTTTCAACATCGCGTTTTCCATAAAGGTGGTACCGGTTTCGTCTACCTCAGGTAACTCTAAACCCAGATCGGTATCGGTTACCGCTTCGATACCGAGCGGTAACAGGATACGCGAAAGTTCTCGCAATTTACTTTTATTATGCGTCGCAATAATGTATTTCATCGATCATTCTCCAAACAGACCCTGTGCAAATTCATCGGGATCAAACGGTTGCAGGTCGTCGACTCCTTCGCCGACACCGATAAACTTAACGGGTATATTCAATTCTTCGTGAATGGTCAGCACCACACCGCCGCGTGCCGTACCGTCCAACTTGGTCAATACGATGCCGGTAATTCCCGCACTTTCGCGGAATTGACGGGCTTGATTGACCGCATTCTGACCGGTCGTGGCATCCAGTACCAGCAACATTTCGCGGTCGGCATCGGGTAACTCGCGGTCGATAACACGACAGATCTTGCCGAGTTCATCCATCAGATTTTTTTTGTTGTGCAACCGTCCCGCCGTGTCACAGATGGCAACATCGGCACCTCTCGATTTCGTCGCAACCAACGTATCGAATACGACGGCGGCAGGGTCAGCACCCTGCGTGTGTTTGACGATCTCACAATCGGTACGATTCGCCCAGATCTCCAGTTGTTCGATCGCCGCGGCACGGAAAGTATCCGCCGCACCGAGCACCACTTTTTTACCGTTTTTGCGGAATTGTGATGCCAGTTTCCCGATGGTGGTCGTTTTGCCGACACCGTTGACACCGATCATCAGTACGACCGATGGTTTGGTATTCAATTGCAGTTCCTGCGAACCGCGCAACATATCGGCTACCGTTTCACGAAGCAGATCGCGAATGGCATTCGGGTCGGTGATACCTTTTGATTTGACCTGTTCACGCAAACGGGCGCAAAGCGCCTGTGCCGTAACGACACTCACGTCCGCCGTGATCAAAACCTCTTCCAATTCTTCAAACAGTTCTTCGTCAATGCGGGTAAATGAATTGAGTAATGAATTCACCGTTCCCATCAACGATTCCCTTGTTTTACGCAGACCTTCTCCGATCTTGCCGAACAATCCCATTCGTTTCTTCCTTTCTCAGGTTGCTTTCATCTTTACAACGGTTGTGCGTGTCCCGAAATACCGAGTTTCGCTTCCACTTCGCTGGCACGAAGTTCCAGCAACTTGGACACACCTTCTTCTTGCATCGTCACACCGTACAATACGTCGGCTTCTTCCATCGTACCGCGACGGTGGGTAATGACAATAAACTGTGTACGATCACACATACGGCGCAGATACTGCGCGTAACGGTCAACGTTGACGTCATCAAGTGCCGCTTCGATCTCGTCCAACACGCAGAACGGCGACGGGGTAACCTTCAAAATTGCAAACAGTAACGCCGTTGCGACCAGTGATTTTTCACCGCCGGAAAGAACGTCCATATTGAGAATGACCTTTCCGGGCGGTTGTACTTTCATTTCAATGCCTGAATGCAGGATATCGTCCGGATCGGTAAGCGCCAATTCGGCTTTACCCCCGTCAAACAGTTCGCGGAACACCTCGCCGAAATGTTGGTTGATATGATGGAACCGTTCGATAAACATTTCGCGCATTTGTACCGTCAATTCCCCGATCAGTTTCAACAACTCTTCGCGGGACACTTCTACGTCGCGTACCTGTTCACTCAGGAATTCGTACCGTTCACTGACTTCTTTGTACTCCTCGATCGCGTCGACGTTGACACTGCCGAGTGCGCGGATCTTGTTTTTCAGTTCGGTCAAGCGGCGGTTAGCGGCGGCAATATCCTCGATCGGTTTTGCCAATTCTTCCGCTTGCGAACGCGTCAACTCGTATTCTTCGTACAACCGACGTAAAATATCGTCGGTTTCTTTTTGTGCCGCCGTGCATTTTTCTTCCAGACGCGCCACTTCTCTGCCGAGCGTTTCGCGTTCGTCGGTCTTCTCACGGCTTTGCTGACGAAGTTTCGTCTGCTCGGCTTCGCCCGACAGGCGATCCTGCGACAACTGTTGCGCCTGTTCTTCACAGGATACCGCCTGCGTACGCAGGGTTTGCGCCTGTTCGACGAGCAACGCGATCTGCGCTTCTTTGTTTTGGTTCTGCGCATGTACCTCTTCAATACGTTGCGCTAACAGTTGTTTTGCGCCGTCCTGATCGGCTTTGCGCAGACGGATCTCTTCAATAGCGGCTTCTTCCGCCTCGATCTCTTTATTCAACACAACGACCGCCAGTTTTAAATCGGCGATCCGTTCGGACAGTGCCTCACGTTCTTGAGTCAACTTCTCGCGACCGCCGTCCAACGCTTCCAGTTCTTGTTCCACTGCGGTACGCTTCGCGGTCATTTCCTCGGTTTGTTCGGAGGATCTTGCCATAATTTGGCGGCAATCTTCGGCGCGCTGTTCCAGTTCTTTGGTTTCGCGGACGACGTCGTCGATCGCGGTATTGCAACTGTTCAATACGTCGGTCAAGCGCGTAAGTTCACCTTCTACGCGGATCTTATCCTCTTGCGCGGTGACGAGTTCGCCTTGTGCACCCAATAACTGCGCTTGTACGGCGGCAGTTTCCTCTTTTAACGCACGAAGGGTTTCCTGCGCCTGCTTTGCTTTTTCGGACAGTTTTACATAGTCGTTCTGCAACCGCTCAATCTCACTGCGACGGGACAACAGACCTGCACCTTTTACGTGTGAACCACCGGTAAGCGAACCGCCCGCGTTGACCACTTGACCGTCCAACGTCACGACGCGGAAACGGTATCCGTATTTACGCGCGATGACCACCGCGTAGTCGAGATCCTCCGCAACGGCAATGCGACCGAGCAAGTTGCGTGCGATCTGTTCGTATTCGGCATCGTAAGTAACCAGTTCGCAAGCCAGACCGACAAAACCGTTTTCCTGTTCAAGACCTTTTTCCTCCAACAGGTTGCCGCGAATGGTACGCAGCGGTAAGAAGGTAGCACGACCGCCTTTGGTATCTTTCAGGAACGCGATACCGCGTTTGGCATCCTCTTCCCGTTCACAGACGATATTCTGCGCGGCGGCACCGAGTGCCGTTTCGACCGCCAACGCGTAGGCGGATTCCGCATGGATCAAACGGGAAACGGGACCGCGAATGCCGCGTAATTCGCCGCGTTCGGACTGTTTCATCACCGCTTTTACACTTTGCGAAAACCCTTCCAGACTGCGCTCCATCTCTTCGAGCAAACGAATGCGCCGTTGTTTTTCTTCCGCGTCTAAGCCCAGTTTATCTGCCTCTTCTTTGGCGGATTCGGTCTTGGCATTACGCGCCGCATAACGCATCTCGTAGCCTTTTAAGGCATTCTGCAATTCTTCGATCTTTTCACAAAGGGTCTTGTGGTCTTGTTCACACGCTGCTTTTTCGGTACTGACCTCGTCGCGTTGCGCGATCCGCAACGTGTGAGCGGCATTCAACTGCGATAAACGCATGGTGATCTCGGAAAGGGACGATTCCGCCGTCACCGTCTGCACACGAATATCCGAAAGTGCGGCAACACATTCCGCTACACGGCGGGACAGTTCTTCGATCTTACCCGAAAACTCATCGTTACTGCGTAGTAAGGCATCCCATTCATCCGATAACTCCAGTTGGCGGTGTTCGGTATCGGTGATCTCCGTTTTCTTTTGCAGGATCACGTTCTCTCGAGCAGTGATCTCCTCGTCTAAACGTTGATTATTGTCGTCCGAGCGTTCGATCTCATCCTGAATACGGCGGATCTCCTCTTCGTAGTGAGAGATGTCGTTGCGCAACAGATCGGCATTACCGTCGCAACGCACCGCCTCTTCTTCCAGACGGCTTTTTTCAAGCCGCAGTTGTTCGGTCTTCGCCATCATTTCGCGGGCGGATTCGAGCCAACGTTCCAGTTGCGATTCGATCTCATCGATCACCTGTCCGGCAGTGTCGTATTGCGTGCGGGAGAGTTCCAGTTTGGAATCGAGTTCGCGTAAGGTCGCGCGGGAATGATCGATGGTATGAAGCCACACACCGATCTCCAGTTCCTTTTTCTCGCCTGCGAATTCCAAGAATTTTTTGGCTTTTTCGGATTGTGTCTTTAACGGACCGACGCGTTCTTCCAGTTCCTGCAAAATGTCGCGTAAACGCAACAGATTTTCTTCGGCGGCATTCAAGCGTCGTTCCGCTTCGTTTTTGCGATAACGGTATTTGGCGATACCCGCCGCTTCTTCAAAGATCTCACGACGTTCTTCCGATTTGGACGCAACGATATCCGTGATACGACCTTGACCGATGATGGAATAACCGTCACGGCCCAGACCCGTGTCCATAAATAACAACTGTACGTCTTTTAAACGGACGGTGGCATTGTTGAGCAAATATTCACTTTCGCCCGACCGATAGTACCGACGGGTGACTTTGACCGTATCCGAATCAAAATCCAACGTCCGTTTTTGGTTATCGATCACCAGTGAAACTTCGGCAAAGCCCACACCTTTACGGCGCGAGGTACCGCTGAAAATCACGTCTTCCATACGCGAACCGCGCAAGGATTTAGAAGATTGTTCACCCAACACCCAACGCACGGCATCGCTGATATTGGATTTACCGCTTCCGTTCGGGCCGACAACCGCCGTAATGCCTTTTCCGAAAGACAGTACCGTTTTGTCGGGGAAGGATTTAAATCCTTGAATTTCCAACGATTTCAGTATCATTCGATCACTTCCATTCTTATTTCCGTCTTCGATAATGTATCATCTGTCATAATCTGAATATCACGACCGCTCGCGGTCAATCGTTGCATATTTTCCCGTTTTTGCCCGATCACTTTGGATACCATACACGGATGGACCGTCACGGTGCCTTTGCAAGGCGGTTGAAAATATGCCGTTATTTTTTGCAATAGCAATCGACTTTCACACCGTTCACGGAACGCAGGATGAAACGGACCGGCAAGGCAATGTTCTTCGACGGTCGCATCGCCGTGCAAACCTAAGCGGATCACCGGTATACCGCGTTCCTGTTCGAAAAAGTTCAACAACTCTGCACACAGATCGATCGCTTGTTCGATGGTTTGCGGCAGATACGTACCCGCGCGGTACCGCGCGGCAAGCGGTGTATGATCGATCACTAACGTGGGATAGATCCGCACGAAATCGGGTGACAATGCCGCGAGTTCCCGCGCGGTATACCGTGCGCCGTCCTCGGTATCGGCGGGTAACCCCGTCATCATCTGTAATCCGAGTTGCAGACCGCTTTCTTTGATCAACACGGAAGCGTCGCAAACGTCCTGTGCGGTGTGACCTCGTCGGTTTTCTGCCAATACGGCATCGACCATACTTTGCGCACCCAACTCTACCGTGGATACGCCGTATCGACACAGAATCGACAAGATCTCGCGATCGATCGCATCGGGTCGCGTGGAAACGCGGATTCCCGAAAAGGAACCGTCCCGTACAAACGGATAAGCGGCTTCCAGTAATTCGATCATTTGCGTTTTTTCGATCGCGGTAAAACTGCCGCCGAAAAAGGCGATCTCGCGACAATCGGCATCAACGTGTGACGTTTCCAGTGCACGGTTACATGCGTTTTGAACGTCGGTTTTGGTTAACGGTTGTACCGTGCCGGAAATATGACGTTGATTGCAGAAACTGCACTGATGCGGACAACCTGCGTGCGGTACGAACAGGGCAACGTTTTCGTGCTTGTGTTTCATATCAGTCGTCGTATCCCATCAATTTCAACGCTTCGCGGGCGGCTTGCTGCTCCGCTTCTTTTTTACTGCGGCCGCGACCCGTTCCGATCACATTGGAATTAAGGTGTACTTCCATCAAAAACTGTTTATTGTGGTCGGGACCCGATTCACCTTTGAGTTCGTACTCGATCTTTTCGCCGGGGTTTTGTTGTACGATCTCCTGTAACATCGTTTTATAGTCCTTGAATTTCGGGCGACGTTGTTGAGAGCGTTCCTGCTCTAAGAAGGGAATTAAAAAGGTTTTAACAGGTTCCAAACCACCGTCAAGGTATACGGCGGCGATCACCGCTTCGAACGCGTCTGCCAGAATGGACGGACGTTCGGCACCGCCGGTCTGTTGTTCGCCTTTGCCGAGCAGTAAACATTCACCCAGTCCCAGTTGACGGGCATACGAAAACAATGCTTTCTCACAGACAAGCGCGGCGCGCAGTTTGGTCAACTCGCCTTCGGGACCCGTTTCCCTTTCAAACAGGTAGCGGGCAGTGATAAAGCCGAGAACCGAGTCGCCTAAAAATTCCAACCGCTCGTTGCTTTTTAAACCGCGATTTCCTTCGTTTGCGTACGAGGAATGGGTCAATGCGTTTTCGAGCAAACGGGGATCCTTGAAAGAATACCCGATCTTATTCATCAACGTTTTTACGGCATCGTTCATCTTATCCCCTCCTCCTTTATAAACGGTCTCCCACATAGCCGACCAGATCTTCCACCGTTTCAAACTGTGACCATTCGTGTTCGGGGATATCGATCCCGAATTGTTCGTACAGGCACATAACGATTTCGGTGAGGTCGTCGGCAGTTAAATTGAGTTCATCAAGCGTTGCTGTCATCACGATATCGTCGGGGTCACACCCGTAACGGTCGACGAGCAACGGCTGTAAAAATGACAGTATCATTCGGTTTCCTCAGTATCTTTCGACAAGGTAGCACTGATCTTGCCGATAACGTCGGCTTTGGCAAACTCCGCGGCAACGCGAATAGCGTTCTGGATGGCATACGCTTTGGAGTTACCGTGCGCTTTGATAACGGGACGGGTAACACCGAGCAACGGTGCACCGCCCGTTTCGGCGGTGGATAATTTCTTTTTCAGACCGCCAAACCGCGATTTTATCAACAACGCGGCGATCTTGGTGATGGGTGTTGCATAAAAGATCTCTTTGATAAAGCTGAGCAACATATCCACGGTACCTTCGATACCTTTGAGTAATACGTTACCGGCAAACCCGTCCGCAACCACCACGTCGGCGGCACCTGCGGGGATATCCCGTGCTTCCACGTTACCGATGAAGTTTAAACCGCTTTCTTTGAGAAGTGCGTAGGTTTCGTGTTGTAACTCTCCGCCTTTATGCTCTTCGGTACCGACGTTAAGCAGAGCTACCGTTGCGCGGGTACCGGGGTTGATCACTTCGCTCATATACAGAGAACCCATCTGGGCAAACTGCAACAACATATCGGCGCGGCAATCCACGTTAGCACCCGAATCCAGTAACATAAACGGACCTTTGGCAGACGGAACGATCGCCGCCAACGCAGGACGGGAGATCCCTTTGATACGTTTGACAAGGAAGGTCGCGCCCATTAACAACGCGCCCGTACTGCCGGCAGATACCAACGCGTCACCTTCGCCGTCGGCTAACAAGCGTAACGCGACCGCCATCGAACAGTTTTTATGTTCACGTAAAATGGATTTCGGCGAATCGTTCATCGAGATCACGTCGGGTGCGTCTACGATCTCCACCCCGTCCAGCGAAAGTGTGTTATCACGCGCGATCTGTTCGATCTCTTCTTTGTTGCCTGTGAGCAGAATATCTACACCGTATTCACGTTTGGCATCCAATGCACCGCGTAAAATTTCAAGCGGTGCGTGGTCGCCGCCGTAAGCATCGACAATAATTTTCATACGTTTCACTGCCTTTCTTTCAAAACGGTATCCAACGATACAAGCGCACGTTGCGCTAACGCGCCGTACCGTTCACGTTTATCGCGGATATGGGTGGTAAGCGGAGGTAAAATACCGAAATTCGCACCCATCGGTTGAAAATCCGAAACACTGTCGTCCACGACGTGATGCATCAAAGCACCGATCATCGTATCGGTCGGCAGTATGAGCGGGGATTTGTTCTGCAACGCGCGTACGGCATTAAGACCTGCTATAATCCCCGATGCCGCCGATTCCATATAGCCTTCCACACCGGTCATTTGTCCCGCGAAGAACAGATGCGGTGCCGACTTCAATCGCAGATCTGCAGTAAGCAGTTGCGGTGAATTGAGGAAGGTGTTGCGGTGCATTACACCGTAGCGCATAAATTCGGCATCGTGCAGCGCGGGAATCATCGAAAAGACGCGTTTTTGTTCGGAGAATTTCAAGTTAGTCTGGAAACCGACCAGATTATACAGCGAACCGTCCGCGTTTTCGGTGCGCAACTGCAACACCGCCCACGGGCGATGACCGGTACGCGGATCGCGTAATCCCACCGGTTTCATCGGACCAAAACGGATCGAGTCGGAGCCGCGTTTCGCCAATATCTCGATCGGCATACACCCCTCGTACACTTTCGGTTTATCAAATCCGTGTACGGGTGCAAGTTCGGCTTCGATCAATGCCGCGTGAAACCGCTCGTATTCTTCCTTGTTTAGCGGACAATTGATGTAGTCCCCCTCCCCGCTCTCCTCGCGGTCATACCGCGAAGCGCGGAACGCGCAGTTCATATCCACGCTTTCCGCCGTTACGATCGGCGCCGCCGCGTCAAAGAAACTGAGTCCGTCACCACACAAGCGTACGATATCCGACGCAAGAGCGTCCGCCGTGAGCGGACCCGTTGCGACGACCGTCATACCGTTTTCGGGCAAACGTTCTATTTCACGATGTTCAACGGTGATGAGAGGATGCCCGTAAATGCGTTCGGTGATCGCGGCACTGAACCGTTCGCGATCGACCGCCAACGCACCGCCCGCGGGTACGGCGCAAGTTTTGGCAACCGACACGCACAACGAGCCGAGACGCGACATTTCTTCTTTTAATAAGCCGGCAGCACTGTCAAGCCGTGAGGCTTTTAAGGAGTTGGAACAGACCAATTCCGCTAAATTGGGGTGACGGTGTGCGGGGGTGTATTTGTGCGGTTTCATCTCGATCAAAGTGACCGAAACACCGGCATTTGCCGCCGCAAAAGCCGCTTCACACCCTGCCAGACCGCCACCGATAACCGTTAGTTGTGTATTCATTTGGATTTACCTTTGGTTACCGACTGTTCATATCCGCAACCGTCCGTAAGGCAAACAAGGCTCTTACCCGCCTTGCTGTTCTTTTGGAACAGTGTTTTACCGCATTGCGGACAGGTTTGGGAAGTCGGTTCGTTCCACGTTGCAAAATCGCAGGTGGGATAGTTGGCACAACCGAAGAATTTACGGTTGCGTTTGGAATGCCGCGAAACGATCACGCCGCCGCATTTCGGGCAGGTACCGACCGTCACGTCGATCAGTTGTTTGGTATTTTTACAAGCGGGATATCCGGGACATGCTAAGAATTTCCCGTATCTGCCGCTACGCACCACCATGCGTTTACCGCATTTTTCGCACACTTCATCGCTTTCTTCTTCGGGGACACGGATCCGTTCACCTGAAAGCGATTGCTCCGCTTTGGCAAGAGTGAGGGCAAACCCATCGTAGAAATCCTGTAAAACCGCGACCCAATCACGAGTTCCCGATTCGACCGCATCAAGTTGTTGTTCCATTGTCGCGGTAAATTCGGTATCCACCACTTCAGGGAACTGTTCTTTCATCAGTTGGGTGGTTACCTGACCGAGAGTGGTCGGTTTTAAAGATTTTCCGTCGCGTTCGATGTATTCACGGGTCAGAATGGTACTGATGGTCGGTGCGTAGGTGGACGGTCTTCCGATGCCGTTCTCTTCAAGCGCCTTGATCAGTGTTGCTTCGGTATACCGCGCGGGCGGTTGGGTAAAGTGTTGGCTTGCCTGCACGTCGTGTAATGCGAGGACATCTCCCTCGTTCAGCACGGGTAAGGTAACCTCTTCTTGGTTTTCTTCGTCTTTCCCTTCTACGTACAGTACGGTATACCCGTCAAACCGTACCGTATAACCGGACGCTTTGAATAAGTAATCACCCGCGCGAACGGTCACTTGGCAGGTATCCTGCACACAGTTTGCCATCAAACTGGCAATAAACCGTTCCCAAATGAGTTTGTAAAGGCGGTATTGGTCAGACGACAAAAAGGATTTGACCTTTTGCGGTGTCAACGACGGGTCGGACGGACGGATCGCTTCGTGCGCATCCTGTGCCGAACCTTTCGTCTTAAAATACCGGGCTTTTTCGGGGAGATATTTCTCACCGTACTGTTGACGGATATAGGCATTTCCTTCCCGCCGCGCGTCTTCGGAGATACGCAACGAATCGGTACGCATATAGGTGATCAGACCGGTCGCACCGAGATCACCGAGTTCGATACCTTCATACAGTTCCTGCGCCGCTTTCATCGTGCGTTTGGAAGAAAAGCCGAGTTTACGGCTGGCTTCCTGTTGCATCGTCGAGGTAATAAACGGCGGTGCGGGTGACACCTTGCGCACACCGCGTTTGACCGTTTCGACGGTGTACGGCACGTTTTTCACGGCATTTAACACCGTGTCGGCTTGTTCTTTGTTTTTGATCTTCAGTTTCCCTTTATCGGTACCGTACAAACGGGCGGGAAACGGGTGCGACGATTGTTGTGTGCCGAGCAGGGCGTCGATATTCCAGTATTCTTCGCTGACAAATGCCGCGATCTCCTCTTCACGTTTGACGACGATGCTGACCGCCGCCGATTGCACACGACCCGCAGAGAGACCTTTGCGGATCTTTTTCCACAAAAACGGACTGATCCGATAACCCACGATGCGGTCCAAAATACGACGCGCCTGTTGTGCATTCACCAGATCCATATCGACACGGCGAGGATGTTCCATACCGTGCTGAACACCGCTTTTGGTGATCTCGTTAAAGGTCACGCGGTTACAGTCGTTGAGATCGGTTTTGAGCAGTTGCGCCAAATGCCACGAAATGGCTTCCCCTTCGCGGTCCGGGTCGGTCGCGAGAATGACGCTTTCACTTGACTGCGCGAGCGACTTGATCTGTCGGATCAACGCGGACTTTCCCGAAATATCCACATATTTCGGTTGGAATCCGTGTTCTACGTCAACACCCAATAAACTTTTGGGCAGATCGCGAATATGTCCCATCGAGGCAATCACCTGATAACCGGGACCCAAATATTTCTGAATGGTTTTTGCTTTTGCCGGTGACTCCACAATAACCAGTTTTGACATTCAATTCACCTATCTTCTGTTCGATCACTTTGCATATTGTTGTCCGGGGTAGTTTCGAATACACCCGTAAATTTCAAGTTCCGTCAACACCGAGAAGATCTCTCCGATCGGTATCCCGGTCTTTTCGCACAGTATTTCCGCCGAGATCGGCTTGGTACCGAGCGTGTCGTAAACGCGACGACAAGTTTGAGAAACACCATCGGGAAGCGGCTGTAACGGTGTCGTTTCCGTTTCGTCAAGCAACCAACCCGGATCGGAAACGACCGGCATTTGGCGGCATTCCGTTTTGACTTTTCCGCGTTCATAGAACGCTTGTTGACCGCGCAACGCTTCCTCTTCGTCCAACGTGTTGCCGCAACGAATCTGGTATTCCTGCAAAATATCGGCAGGATTGGTAACCAACGTTGCACCTTCACGGATCAATCGGTTGCTTCCGTTGTAATTGGCGTTTAAAACATCACCCGGAACGACAAACACGTCTTTTCCTTGATCGCGTGCCGTACGGGCGGTGATCAGCGCACCGCTGCGAAACGGTGCTTCAATCACACAAACACCCCATGACAACCCGCTGATCAAGCGGTTACGGACCTGAAAAAATGACGGTCTGGTTTCTGTACCCGGCGGATACTCACTGATCAGTGCGCCACCCGACTCCAAAATACGTTCGCGCATATACACGTTTTTGGGCGGATAATTGACGTCCAGACCGCACGCTTGCACGGCAACCGTGAGTCCGTTTGCATACATAGCACCCTCGTGTGCGGCGCGGTCGATTCCGACGGCACCGCCGCTGATGATGGGACATCCCGCAGCGGCAAGACCTGCCGCCATAGCGGAGGCGACCTTTTCACCGTTCGCGGTGCTTTTACGCGTACCGACGATACTGATAACGGGTAATGCCTCAAAATGCGGCAGAAATCCCCTTCCGTACAAGGCAAGCGGATAGGAATATAAATTACGAAACGGTGTCGGATAGTCCCGATGATCGGGTGTTACGATCCAACCGCCGTACCGCAACGCTTTCTCTGCCAGTTCGGTCACCTTGTCGAGTGATTTGTCGCATAAGGCATCCAGTATATACGAGGGTGCACCGACGTAACAATAGTCACCGCGGTCGGCGCGATACAATTCCTCAATCGACGAAAAACGAGCGAGCAAGCGCGGTGCCGTCGAGGTACCTTGTGACACGATCTGTTGGAACCACATCCAATATAACGTGTTCTTATCCATCGTCGGTGCCGTCCTTTCTCATCATTTCCCAAAATACGATTCCTGCCGCCATGGAAGCATTCAGAGATTCGGCACGACCGATCATCGGTATGGTCGCCTTTACCGAACAGGACGCGATGGTTTCTGCGGTCAATCCGTTCCCCTCGTTACCGATCACGACCACCGTCGGTCGGTCAAAAGACAGGGCGGTAACGGGAGTGGCATCACCGTCCACCACGCAAGCGACGGTGGTGAAACCTCGTTCGGAAAGGGATCGCAATTGTTCAGGTAAATTTTCCACCGTGTATAACGGCAACCGAAACACACCGCCCATACTGCCGCGCAGTACTTTGGGATTGTACGGATCACAACATCCGTCGGACAACAAAAGGCCGTCTAAGCCTAACGCTTCCGCAGTACGGATCATCGTTCCCAGATTGGCAGGATCCTGCACCGTTTCCAGTGCGGCATACCGTCCACAAAGTGGCAGGTCATTCGATCGGATATCGGATATCGGTCGCTCACAAATGCAGAAAACACCTTGCGGTGTGGTCGTATCACCGATATACGATGCCAGTGAATCGGGGATCAAAAACCGTTGGTCACACACCGAAAGCGCCGCTAACTGCGACGGGTATTGTTCGGTTGCTTGTTTGGTGTAAAACACCGCAACGATCGGAATCGCAGAACGGGCGGCATCTTCGCAAAGACGCGCCCCTTCTAACACGAAACGGCGTGTTTGACGGCGATATTTCCCGTCGGTCAACAGGTGACGATATTCCCGTATTAGGCGGTTTTCACGACTGGTAATCTCCACAAACACACCTCCTCATTCAACGAACAAACGCCCGCAGGCAAGCCGGCGGGCGCAAGTACAGCTTAATTTAAAGCAGCTTTAGCTTTCTCTGCCAACGCCGCGAAAGCAGCCGCATCCGAGACAGCCAATTCAGCCAACATTTTACGGTTCAAGGTGATGTTCGCCTTTTTCAAACCGTTCATAAAGGTGGAGTAGTTCATACCGTTGATCTTTGCAGCAGCAGAGATACGGGTGATCCACAAGCGGCGGAAATCTCTTTTGCGTTGTTTACGGCCGATATAAGCATATTGACCGGATTTCATAACCGCTTCTTTTGCGGTCTTAAACAAACGAGATTTGGCACCAAAGTAACCTTTTGCCAATTTCAAAGTCTTTTTTCTTCTTTTGCGCGTCATCATTGCGCCTTTAACACGAGCCATGTTTTTCTCCTCCGTTTCTCAGTTGCAATTATTTGTACGGGATCAGGCGCTTTACTTGATACACGTTGGTGACGTCAGCAATCGCCGTCTTGCGAAGATTTCTCTTACGCTTGGTGGTCTTCTTT
>CAYSPZ010000015.1:0-28245 GCA_964433065.1 uncultured Eubacteriales bacterium
TGCCTCCCTCTGACGAGGGAGGTGGATTCGCCGAAGGCGAAGACGGAGGGAGAGATAACGTTAACTACCCTCCGTCATTTGCTTCGCAAATGTCACCTTTCCTTGCCGGAACGGCACCCCTTTGTCGCTTCGCGACATTTCCCCTGACAGGGGAATTTCCTGACAAGGGGAGGCTTTTCTCATGTTAAAGTTTTTATCTTCTCCCGGTAAAACGGGGGGTATTTCCATGCCTAAAGACACCAAACAACCCGCCTCGCAACCGATTGGTTGCGAGGCGGGTTGTTATCATATCTCACACAAACGGTGACCATTGCGGCTTTGTCGTCGTACCGGTACTTGTCGTTTTTTTGGTCGTTGTCGTCGTTTTTTTCGTCGTCGTAGTCGTTTTTTTCGTCGTCGTGGTTACCTTTACCGTCGTAGTCGCCGCGGTCGTATGTTTCACCGTAGTTGTCGTCACCTTCGCCGACGTCGTGATCGTCGGCGTATTCCCCGACGCCGTCGTCGTGGCGATTGGGGGAGAGGACAACTTCGTCGTTACGGTTGTCATCGGCGCCGTAATGACCGATTTATCCTCCGACACAACCGACCGTGTCGTCGACGTAGTCCGCACGGTCGTCCCTTTCACAGGCACGGTCGTCCCTTTCATAGGCACGGTCGTTCCGTCAATAGCCGTCGCGGTTGCCGTGGTCGTTGCGGTCGCTTCGGTAGACAGCGTCGACTCGGTCGACTCGGTCGTCCCCGCACCGTCATTTTGCGCGGTCGTCGTTACCGCCGCCTCGTCGGTCGTACCCGACTCGCTCTCATCACCCGTCGTCTTGGTGACCGTCGCGCCATCGCCTGCCGTCGTGTCCGTACCGTCACCCAACGTCGTAGTTGCGTCTGCCTCTTGCGTCGTGGTCGTTGTCGCCGCCGTTGTGGTGCCGTTGACCTCCTTGTCGGTCGGCATGCACCCGACACACAGCACGATAATGAATATGAGTACAAGGATACCGAATAACGCGCGTTTCATAGCGTTTCCTCCTTAAACGATCGATCTTATATGTATCACCTTTACTATATCGTATCCTCGCACACTTGTCAAGATACGGTAAATTTCTCCAAACTCCACGATTATCACGTTTTGTGCATAAATATTAACGTTTTGTCCATTGTTCGGACGGACAAGGTGTGGTAAAGTGCATACGTATCTCTATACTCAGGCGACTTCTGCGAGTTTTTCTCGGCGGAATATACTTTCACTCGCAAAATCAGCAGGATAATTTCACAAAATAGCAGGATAATTATATACAAGTTTTAAAAAATAAGGTACTATAATAGTGTGTATTGGTATAAGTTTACGGTCTTTTTGTGCAAATTTTCAGGCAAACTTCCCAACCACGCGGCGAAACCGCGCTTCACGCGCGTTTATATACATTATTGTAAATGAGGTGAAAGAACTATGAAAAGCAAACTCTCTAAGCGTTTCCTTGCAATTCTCCTCTCGTGTCTGTTGGTAATGGCATCCTTTGCCGGCACCTTCACCGTCGGTGCTGCTACCGATGAAGACGCGATTCGCGCCGCATTCGAAGAATACGTGGCGTCTACCGTGCTCACCGGCACCGGTAAAAGCTCCACCTATTCCGATGCAGGTCTGATTACATACTTGGCGGAAAAAGGGTACGCCGACGTTACCATCGTCGGTGCCGGTACCACCACTCCCCAAAGTTACCTGCAACACGCACAAGCCGGTTTCATCACCGGTGTTGAAGGTTACGAAAACCTGTTCGCCACCAAAGACGGTTACGTAGCGGTCGTTCTCAACTACGACGGCGCGAACATCGGTTGTGTCGCCACCATTCCCGCGGACGTCTACGGTAGCACCGATATCGATACCGTCAGTACCGACGCGGACTTTTCCGACACCGATAGCGATGGTACGATTGACGCATACACCGGCTCTGCCGAACTCGTTGTGCTCGACAAGACCATCTCTACCGCGATGACTTGGGGCGACAACGCCGCCAACATCAAAGCCATCGTCGTAACCAGCGGCCAATCGTTTGCAAGCGTCTCCGGCTTCTTCGGCACAACCAAACTGCCGAACTTACAAGCTTTCCGTTTTGAATCGGGCTATACTGCATCCGGTGACAACTACGTTTTCAGTGGCGCTTCCAAATTGACCCACATTGCGTTGCAACCCTCTGCCGTCTATGCACTTTCCAACCACTTCTTAAACGGTAATTCCTCCGTTGTTGTGTTTGAAAACTGTGACAAGATCGAGCGTGTGGGCTGGGCGGCAATTAACGGCACCAAGATCTCCACCTTCGCGTTCGGTGCCGGTCGTGGTACCGTGTGGACCGACGGTGCGTCGTTGAGCACCGGTGTCGTGAACGACGGTGTAACTCCCGTCTTCAAGATGTTGCACTCCGGTACTCCCGGTATTGACGGCGCGGCTATGACCACGAACCGCTGGTCTGCGACCATTAAACCGATCGTCTACACCACTCAAAACGTCTACAACGCCATTCAGGCAAGTACTTACGACGTGTATAAAAACGCCGAATACCGCTTGATCGTTGAAGACCTCGTTAGCGTGGCGGCGACCGTCAAAGCGAAGACCGATAGCATTTCTTCCGTGTTGCCCGACGCCGAGGTGGTCCTCACCACCATCAAGACCGGTCTCACCCTGCCCGACGGCTACACCCTCAACTGGGTGGACGATACCTTCGCGGTAGCGAGCGGTAAAGTCACCGGTACGTTGGCACTGTCCGACGGCACCAACACCGTCAAATACGACGTTGAATTCGACGTCCAAGATCCCGAAGGCACCATCGAAGAAGCCTTCAAAGCGTATGTCGCTTCCACCGTCTTCACCACCAACGGTTACAGTTCTACCTACTCCGATGCGGGCTTGAAAGCCGCTCTTCTCGAAAAAGGTCACGTTGTCACCGTCGTTGACAGTTACCTGAAACATTCGCAATCCGGTTTCACCACCTCGGTCGCCGGTTACGAAGACCTGTTCGAAGCACAAGACGGCTTCGTGTCCGTCCTGCTGCAAGACGCGGAAGGCACCGAATACGTGCTCACCGCAACCCTCCCCGCTTACACCTATGAACATTTGGATATCGATACCATCAGCGCTGATTCCGACTTTACGGATACCAACAGCGACGGTTACTTCGATACCTATACCGGCTCCGCCGAACTGGTCGTCATCCCCGGCAACGTTGCCTCTACCATCACGTGGGGTACCAACGCCGCCAACATCAAAGCCATCGTCTACAAAGGCAGTCAATCATTCGACGCGAATTTCAACACCAACGCTACGTTCGGTGCTTCCAAACTGGCAAACCTGTTGGCATTCCGTATGACCGGCGGTTCCTTCTCGTCCTCCGCCAATATTAACTTCTTCTCCGGCAACAACAATCTGACTCACATCGCCTTGCCTGAAGGCGGCGTGTATATGCTCCCCAACCACTTCTTAAACGGCAGATCCGGTGTCGTCCGTATTGAAAATATGGACGGTGTCGAACGGTTCGGTTGGGCATCGCTCAACGGCACCAACCTGAACACCTTTGAAGCCGGTGTCAACCGCGGCGGTTTCTACACCGACTCGTACTGCTTCCAAACTAAGATCTACAGTCAAGGCGTTACCCCGGTTATCGTACTCCATCACGAAAACCCGAGCGTGACCGGCGCCGGTAATTCTGAATATCGTTGGAACAATTCCTTCGTGCCGATTATCTATTGTAACGAAACGACATGGGAAAACGTGTTTGCTTCCGACGTTTACGGCTTACAGGATTATGAGGCCGACTGGCGCTACGACACCCTCTCCACCCTCAAAACGGCGGGTGCGGTTCAGGTCAAACTCGCCGGTCTGACCGAACTGACCGGTCTCGAAGAGATGGCGTTGGCGCAGATCACTTCCGGCCTCACTCTTGACGAGTACACCACCCTCGCGTGGGTTGACGGCACCTTCAAGGTAGAAGGCGGCAAAGTCACCGGTACCCTGGAATTGACCGATGACTACTACACCGTTCCCTTCGCGGTATCGGCGGACGTTCTGGTTCCCGAAACCGATCTCCAAGACGACTTTGAAGAATACGTAGCATCTACCGTGTTTACCACCAACGGTTACAGCTCCACCTACAACGACGATGCGTTGATGAACTACCTGTGGGCGAAAGGTCATGCCGTCACATTGGTTGACAGCTATCTCCAACACGCCGAAGCCGGTTTCACCACCTCGGTCATCGGTTACGAAAACCTGTTCGCGGCTGAAGACGGTTACGTTGCCGTCCTGCTCAAAGACGCGGAAGGCAATCAGGTCGGCTACACCGCGACCATCCCCGCATACACCTACAAACACTCCGACATCGACACCGTCGATAGTTACGCAACCAACCCCGACGTGTTCACGTTGGAAGAGGACGTCATCACCGCCTATAACGGCACTGCCGAGATGCTCATCCTCGACAAAAAAGTTTCGCCCACCTTTACGGTTGCGAATGCCGCCGGCGTGAAAGTCATCGTTATCACCAGCGGTCAGACCTTTATTGACAAAGACGATAACGCTCAGGATTTCCACGACACGGCGAACCGTTTCTCCACCAAGTTCCCGAACCTGTTGGCGATCCGCTTTGATGAAGCCGGCATCGAATACGGGGCAGACAACGGTATGCTCTATGGCGCCACCAAACTGACTCACGTGTCCTTGCCGAGCGGCTTGTATATGATCCCGCACTGGTTCTTGGGCGGCGCTTCCTCGCTCGTCCGTCTGGACAACGACCACGTGGTAGAACGTATCGGTTACGTTGCACTCTCCGGCACCAAACTGCACACCATCGAAGCCGGTAAAGACAAAGGCCGCTTCTGGACCGATACTTCGTCGATGTATACGGCGATCGGTGCGGAAGGCGTCACCCCGGTTATCAAATTGCACCACGCTGACCCGATCGTCGAAGGTTCCGGCACCGGTTCCGCCAGATGGAACGCTGCTTACCCGCCGATCATCTATTGTAACGAAGCCACCTACAACAAGGTTACTAACGGTACTGTAGACGGCTTGAAGATCGCTGCTGACTGGCGCTATAACACTCCCGCTATCTTCGATGACGCGATCAAAGCCCAAGCAGTCATCAACGAAGAGATCGCGACCGTTGACGGCGCGGACATCCTCGCGGCGGCTCAGGCGGTCCTCAGTGACGGTATCACCGCAAGTTGGGTTTCCTACGAACTCGACGGTATGGACGGTATCGGTACCATGGCGATCACCGACGGTGAGACCACCATCAACCTCGCGTACAACGAATTGGCAGTGAAGATGACGAACGGTGCTTCCGTCCGTTACGACACCCCCGCCGGTATCCGTTTCGCGACCCGTGTCAACGGTATCAAAGAACTCGAAGAAGCCGGTTACACCGTGAACGTCGGCACCATCGTCGCGATCACCTCCGCGCTCGGCGACAACGAATTCACCAAAGAAGCGTTGACCGCTGCCGGTGTGAACTACCTCAACGTCAAGACTAACACGTGGGCGGAAGCAGGTTTGACCGAGTTCGGCAACTACGACAACCTGACCCTCAACGTTGTTTACAACATCCCCGCGTCGGCATACGCGACCGACCTGTCGGCTCGTACCTACGTCGAAGTTACCAAAGACGGTGTGACCGAAACCTGGTATTCCGACTATTCCGAACTGAACAACGCGCGTAACATCCGCGAAGTAGCCATCAAGGTATACGACGATGCTCCCGAGTCCGTGAAGGGCATCCTCGACGGATTCATTGGCTAAAAGATGTATTTGACATTATTACAGAGAGGAAGATGACGGATGAATCGCAAAAGTTACGAAACTCCCGAGCTGGAAATCATTGACCTGTCTTCGGTAAACGTACTGACCCTGTCCGAGTGGGACAACACCGAAGGCGGCGACGCAAGCGAGTTATTCCCTCAGCAGTAAGTTAACGAGAGCGCCGCTCTCCCTTCGGGGAGGGCGACGCCCCCGTACTTATAAAGTCCACATTTAGTCCCAACGACCCAAACAACGAGGTGAAAAGTATGCAAAAGAAACTTTCCAAGCGCATCCTTTCCGTGTTACTGTCCTGCTTGATCGTGTTAACGTCCTTTGCAGGAACCGGATTGGTCATTGCGAATTCTCAGGTCGAAGACGAGATTCGCAACGCATTTGAGGAATACGTGGCATCCACCGTGCTCACCGGCACCGGTTACAGTTCCACCTATTCCGACGCGAATTTGATTGCACATTTAGAGAGTGAAGGTTACACCGGCATCTCCATCGTCGGCGCCGGCACCACCACTCCTCAAAGTTACTTACAACACGCACAAGCCGGTTTCATCACCGGCGCCGCAGGTTACGAAAACCTCTTCGCAACCCAGGACGGCTACGTGTCGGTTGTTCTCTCCTACAACGGCAACAACATCGGTTGTGTCGCTACCATTCCGGCTGATACCTTCGGTAGCGCTGACATCGATACTGTCAGCACCGACGCGGACTTTACCGTGACAGACGGCGTTGTCACCGCCTACAACGGTGACGCTGAAATCGTTGTACTGAACAACAAGATCGCTTCCAACATCAATTGGGGCGACAATGCCGCCAACATCAAAGTGGTTGTGTTGAAAACGGCACAAGCCTTTACGACGGCATTCCATGACGGTTCCGCGTTCGGCGGCGCGAAGTTGCCGAACCTGCAGGCGCTCGTGTTTGCGGACGGCTCTTCGTTTGCGGAAGATAACACCAACTTTTTCTCCGGCGCCACCAAACTGACCCACATCCGCTTACCCAATAACAGCATTCACCTGTCGCACCATTTCGCGAACGGCTTGTCTTCGCTCGTCGTGCTCGAAAATGCGGACAAGGTCAGCCGCGTGGGCTGGGGTTCTTTGAACGGCACCAGTCTGTCGACCCTGACGGTTGGTGACGGTCATGCCGAGTGGCACGTCCGTGCTTCCGGTCTGGCGTCCCGCCTTCCCGCCAACTACGGCGTTACCCCTGTGTGGAACACTCTGTACACCTGCACTGGCACTTATCAAGTATCAAGTTCTGATGGTTCAGACGCCCGTTGGAATACCACCTATCCGCCGATCGTGTACTTTAAAAATGCAACGGCGTTGGCAAACTATCAAGCCTCCTCCTTGTACGCAAACGGCAAACTGATTGCCGACTACCGATTGATCGTCGACGATCTCGTCCGTACGGCGGCAACCATCAAAGCCAACGCTGATCGTCAGACCGCCATCGTTCCGCTTGAGGATACGGCGCTCGGCATCATCAGCGGTTCTCTCCCGTCCGGTATCACCACCGCGTGGGAAGACTTTACCGTCGCAGGCGGTAAAGTAAGCGGTACCATCGTCGTATCCGACGGTACCAACGACATTAAATTCGACGTATCGCTCGACGAGACGCCTCCGGAAGGCACCCTCCAAGAGCAATTCGAAGCCTACGTGGCGTCCACCGTGTTTACCAACAACGGATATAGTTCCACCTATTCCGATGCGGGTCTGAAACAATGGTTGGCGCAAAAAGGCCACAGCGTAACGGTTGTCAAGAGTTATCTGCAACACGCACAATCCGGCTTCACCACCGGTGTGGAAGGGTATGAAACCTTCTTCGCCCCGGAAGACGGTCTTGTGTCGGTTATGTTGAAAGACAGCGATAACAACACCTACGCATACTTTACGTCTATCCCCGCATACACCTACGAACATACGGATATCGACACCATCAGTTCCGATTCTGATTTTGCGGATACCAACAACGACGGTCTCTTCGACACCTACACCGGCTCTGCCGAGTTGGTCGTCATCAACGGCAACGTTGCCTCTACCATCACTTGGGGAGACAACGCCGCCAACATCAAAGCAATCGTCTACAACGGCAATCAGCAATTCAACGCGAATTTCCATAACGCGGCGTTCAGCAGTGCGAAATTGCCGAACCTGTTGGCGTTCCGTATGAACGGCGGTTCCTTTGCCTCTTCCGGAGACATTAACTTCTTCTCCGGCAACAACAACCTGACCCACGTCGCGTTGCCCGATGGCGGCGTGTATATGCTGCCGAACCACTTCTTGAACGGCAGAAGCGGTGTCGTCCGTGTTGAAAATATGGACGGTGTGGAACGCTTCGGTTGGGAGGCCCTTCAAGGTACCAACCTGTCCACCATCGAAGCCGGTATCAACCGCGGTCGATTCTATACCGACGCGCGTTCGTTCAACACCAATATCTGGCAACAAGGCGTCACTCCGGTCATCGTGCTCCACCATGTAAATCCGGTGGTTGAAGGCGCGGCTAAGGACGCTAATCGTTGGAATGCCTCCTGTGTGCCGATCATCTATTCGAACGAAACGACATGGGAAAACGTGTTCACCTACGAAGTTCCCGGCTTGTGCGATTACGATGCCGACTGGTCGCAGTTCGACGAGACGACCTCCATCCTCAAAGACGTCATCGTCGCGCAAGAGATTATGAACACTGTGGAATCCTTGCCCGGTAATGCCGCGGCTGTCGGTTCCATTCTCAACCAGTCTTTACCGGACGGTTATACCGCGGCGGTGAAAGACGGTACCTTCAAGAACGAGAACAACGAAGTTTCCGGTGTTATGGTATTGTCCAACGGCACCGCGAGCATCGAGTTCACCTTCTCCGCGCCGTTGCGCGTATACAACGGTACTCTGGAAGATGCGTTCTACGAATACGTAGCATCCACCATCTTCACCAATAACGCTTACAGCTCCTCCTATTCCGACACAGGCTTACTCAACTATCTGGCAGAAAGAAGCTTCGTCGTAACGATCGAAGAAAGTTATCTGCAACATGCCAAAGCCGGCTTCACCACCGGTGCGGCAGGTTACGAGAACCTGTTCAAAGCCGAAAACGGTTATATTTCGGTCATCCTCAAAGACGACCAGAACAATAAGACCGGTCTTTTGGCGACCATCCCCGCGTACACCTACGATCACACGGCGGACATCACCACCGTCAGCACCGATGCGGACTTCACCGTCGAAGGTGACGTCATCACCGCGTACAACGGTTCCGCGAACGTGGTCATCCTTAACAAACCCGTTTCCGCCACCATCAACTGGGGCGCAAATGCCGCCAACATCAAAGTGATCATCTACAAAGGCGGTCAGACGTTTGATAACACGTTCCACAACGGCGCGGCGTTTGGCAGTGCGAAACTGCCCAACCTGGCGGCATTCTATATGGAAAACGGTGGTTTCCAGCACGCAGACGTGAGTATGTTTGCCGGCAACAACGCGGCATTGACCCACGTGTCCCTGCCCGCTACCGGCGTGTATGCGCTCCCGAACCACTTCCTGTGGGGCAGAGCGGGTGTCGTCCGCGTGGACAACACCGCTAAGGTCCAACGTATCGGTTGGCGCGCGTTCTACGGCACCAACGTGACCACCATCGAGTGTGGTCAGGGCCAGGATAGATTCTACACCGATGAATTTTGCTTCAATACCGACGTCTGGAAACAGGGCGTTACCCCGGTATTCACCTTCCACCACGACCACTCCGGTCTGATCGTCGAAGGCGGCGGCGGTAGCAGCGCTCGTTGGGCGTCCGATTGTACCCCGATCATCTACACCAACGAAACGACCTACAACAAGATCCACGACGTGGATTGCGCGATCAAAGGTCTTACGAAAGACGGCGTTAATGCCGACTGGCGTTTGCACGAAACCGGTCTCGTGAAAGAAGCAGCAGCCGCGAAAGCGAAACTGGATTCCTTCGCGTCGGTTCCCAACAACGCAGCATCGATCACCTACGTGGTCAACAAAGTATTGTCCGAAGGCTTCACCGCGACCATCGTCGACGGTAGTTTTAGTGCGGACGGCACGACGGTTTCCGGTAAGATGACCGTATCCGACGCTGCCGACACGATCACCTTCCCCTTCAGCGTGGCACAGAGTTCCTTCCAGGGCAACCTGAAAGACATGCTTGAAGAATACGTGGCGTCCACCGTGTTCACCAACAACGGTTACAGTTCCACCTATTCCGACGAAGGTCTGGAAGAATTCCTGTTCAACAAAGGTTGCGACGTGACCATCGAGAACAGTTATCTGCAACATGCCAAAGCCGGTTTCACCACCGGTGTGGCAGGTTACGAAAACCTGTTCAAAGCAGAAAACGGCTACGTGTCCGTCCTTCTCAAAGATGCGTCCGGCAACGTGACCGGCTATCTCGCGACCATTCCCGCTTACACCTACGATCACACGGCGGATATCACCACCGTCAGCAATGACAGTGAATTCACCGTTGAGGGCGGCGTCATCACCGCGTACAACGGTTCCGCGAACCTGATCGTACTCAACAAACCCGTTTCCGCCACCATCAACTGGGGTGCGAATGCCGCTAACATCAAAGCCATCGTCTACAACGGTGGTCAGACCTTTAACGGCGAATTCCACGGCGGTGCGGCGTTTGGCGCTGATAAACTCCCGAATCTGGCGGCATTCTATATGGAAAACGGCGGATTCCAACACGTGGATATCAATATGTTCGCCGGCAACAACGCGGCATTGACCCACGTTGCCCTGCCCGCGACCGGTGTCGGCTATCTTCCGCACCACTTCCTGATGGGCAGAGCGGGCGTCGTCCGTGTGGATAACACCGCCAGAACCCAACGTTTCGGTTGGCGTGCGTTCTACGGCACTAATGTGACCACCATCGAAGGCGGTTACACGCAAGATAGATTCTTTACTTCCGATCTGTGCTTCGGCACCAACGTATGGCAACATGGTGTTACTCCCGTGTTCACCTTCTATCACGAAGATCCGATCATAGAGGGTACGGACGATGCCGCCGCGCGTTGGAGTGCAAGTTGCACCCCGATCGTCTACACGACTCAGAAGACGACGGATAACGTAGCCGCGTCGACCAAAACCGGTGTTGCTGCGATGATCACCACTTCCGACTGGCGCTTGATCGAAAGCGGTGTTCTGAAAGAAGCCGCCGTCGCGAAAGCGAAACTCGACTCGCTCGGCGCGTTGTCCAACGCGGCTACCGCCCTCCAAAACGTTGTGAACAAAGCCCTGTCCGACGGCTTCACCGCGTACTGGGTAGAGAACACCTTCAAGGCTGAAAGCGATCGTATCGTCGGTACGATGGCAGTCACCGACGGTGTCACCATCGTTTACTTCGACGTGGATACCCCCGAATACGAGTTCAACGGCACCTTGAAAGACGCGTTTGAAGAATACGTGGCATCCACGCTCTTCACCGACAGCGGTCTCAGTTCCACCTATTCCGATACGAAACTGGTGGAAGCGTTGGCGCTCAAAGGCTTCAACGTCGTTGTGAAAGACTCCTACCTGCAACACGCAAAATCCGGCTTCACCACCGGTGTGGTTGGTTTTGAAACGCTGTTCGCGGCAGAGGACGGTTACGTATCCGTCATTATGGAATGCGACGGCAGAAACTATGCGTACGTTGCGCCCATTCCGGCGTATACCTACGATCATACCGCAGATATCACCACCCTCAGCAATCCCGACGATTTCGTTGTCAACTCCGACGGTGTCATCATTGCGTACAAAGGCAATGCGAACCTCGTGGTCGTTGATAAACCGCTCATCGGCGAAGGTCAGATGGACTGGAACGGTGACGCAGAAGGCACCGCGAACGAGAACATCAAAGCGGTGGTCGTCACCAGCGGTCAGTCCTTCACTTGGAAAGAGGGCGGTCAGGGTAACATTACCGTATCCGTTCTCGATCCTGAAAGCGGCGAACCGCAAGTGGATCCCGAAACCGGCGATCCGGTAACCAAGCAAGAAAGCAAATCGTACGAAGGCGTGTTCGGCGGCAACAACCTGCCCGAACTCGCAGCGATCCGTATGGAAAGCGTCAGTTTCGCTTCCGGTCACGACATTATGTTGTTCAACGGCGCGAAGAACCTGACCCACGTATCCTTGCCCGAGACCGGCACCTTTATGATCCCCAACTGGTTCTTGACCTCGGTCGCCTCGGTCGTCCGTGTGGACAACACCGATAAGACCGAACGCTTCGGTTGGTGGGCATTCAACGGCACCAACATCGTCACCATCGACGGTGGTAGCGGCCGTGCGGAATTCTACACCGACGCACTTTGCTTCAACACCTTGGCGATGAACAAAGGCGTTACCCCGGTATTCACCTTCTATCACGAAAGTGCGGTTATCGCCGGCGCCGCGGGCAGCGAAGCCAGATGGGGCACCAACGAGGAAGGTATTGTACCGATCATTTACACCAACAAGACCACCCAAGACGCCATCTTCAACGGCGTAGCCGAAGGCAAATACACCGGTTGGTTGAAGAATCCTGCCGACTGGCGCCTGTCCGAGAATATGCTCGCGAAAGTCGTTAAAGTCGTCAGCGATTACCTCGACGGTATCGAGTATGTCGGTAAGAAGGGCGAAGACCTGATCGAACAGGTCAAAGCGGCACTGCTTGCCGATCCCACGACGGCGAACGTTGAACTCACCTTGTCCTGGAACGATACCTGGACGGTGGACGGCGATAACCTCTCCGGTGATCTCACCATCACCGATGCGAACGGTTCGTACGCGACCATTCCGTTCCAAGGTACCTACAATATGTTGTTGACCGATGCTCAGTTGGAAGAACTCCTCAAGAACATCGTTCCCAACAACAACGTGAACAACTCCTTGCAGTTCGCTGCACAACTCGCAAACGCGTTCCAAGAAGGCGCGAATGCATCCGGTATCTTCGTACGTGACTTCTACTTCCTGCGTCCCGAAGGCGGCGTAAAAGACGCTGACGGTATTCTGCTCCCGGGCAGAAAAGGTTACGCGGCGGTTGCGGTTTCCGCGACCGGTAGCAGTACCGTTTACACCAAGACCTGGATCATCGAACCCGAAATCGAAGACCTCGGCGAACTGACCGTGTCTTCGCCCGACGAGTTCGAATTCATCCGTACCAGAAGCGGTGCGATGAACGTTTCCGCTTACAACGGCAACGCGCAGAAGATCGTCATTCCGGCGGTCGGTGCGAAGATCTCCGGTAACTGGACGGTTGCTAACAAAGAAAACGTTCAGGTCATCGTGATGAACAACTTCTCCGGCGCGTTTGAAGGCGGCATCCTGCACGACTTCCCGAACCTCAAAGTCGTGATCTTCAACGATGAAGCGAGTGCATGGCATACCGCTGACGACGAAGAAGTCCCGTACGTCGCTACCTTCAAGAACCTGCCTTCGCTGAAATACGTGAAGTTCGGTAACATCTGGAAAGAATACGCGACCTTTGCGGCGGTACCCACTTTGGAATCCCTCCCGGTTCCGGACTTCTACATTGAGCAACTTGCAGGCAGAAAACTCTCCTTGACGAGTTTCTCCACGACCGCTCTGCTCGACCTCGTGATCCCGGCCGGCTTCCAGACCACCGGTGACCTCGCAACGCATCAGAAACTGTTCCGCATCGGCGATACCGCGAAGACCCTTGCTGAAGCGTGGGTACGTGCGCAGTACGCGGCGGATTACTACAACGGTGCCGTTTCGAAGGATTACCTGACAGCGGAACTCAAAGCCTCTTACGGCAATGCCGAAGCGTTCACCTCCACTTGGAGTGAATGGGTCGAGACCCGTAAAGAAGCCAATGCCCTGACCGGTGACATCGACGCTACCTTCACCTTGACCGACGGTAAGTTCTCTTACGACGTGGCGGTTGCGGAAGAAGACGTTGCGATCGGTCTCGGCGAAACGGTTGCGGAACGTCTGCAATCGATCATCGATAACTATCCGTACACCAATGCGACCACCGAAGACGACCTCTACGAAGCGTTGACGGCGTCGCTGATGAGTGAAGACGGATACAGCGTATCGGTTGACGACTTCTACAGTTACAAATCCATCAAGGGTGCGAAAGACAAAGACGGCATCCTCGTTCCCGGCACCAACGGTGTGGTAACGGCGGTCGTCACCCTGACCACCCCGAACGGCGACGAGACCTTGTACGTCAGTGAAGTCATCAAACCCGAATACGATATGTTGACCTTCAACAGCGTGTCTGATGAGAGTGAATTCACCATCATCGAAGAGGATGGCGGTAAAGTACTTCTCAGTTACGACGGTACTGCAGAAAAGGTTATTATCCCCGAAGGCGTAACCGAGATCGATATGTTCTGGACGGAAGCCAACCAAGAGTGTCTGGAAACGACCCGTGCGTTGATCCTCCCGTCTACGTTGAAGACCTTGCCTTACGCGATGTGCTCGCTGATGACCAACCTCGAAGCAGTCTACATCCACGACAACACGGTCAACGATCCGATGAACGATGAATATGCGTTCGACCATTGCTACCTGTTGCAGTACATTCACCTCCCCGAAGGCTTTACCGAGATCCCGGCATACTTCTTCAACCATGCGAAGAGCTTGACCGCGGTACACATCCCTGGTAACGTCACCTTCTTCGGTGAATCCGCGTTCTGCTCCACTTCGGTCAGCGAAATGGTATTCAGCCCGGATGTTATGGAAATCGCTCCCTCCGTATTCCTCGGTTCCTACTCGCCCGGATGTAACCTCGGCGCGATGGACCTCACTTGGGACGATGTGGATATGTGGCAGAAAATTTCCGCTAACATTGTCGAAGAAGCGCGTGAACTGCTCAGCGAACGTGGTTCCTACTACCGTATCTTCACGGTTCTCTGCACCGATATGATGTTGTCTGCGAACTCCCTGCGTGGCGGCGGTCTGCCGACCCACAGAGGCTCGCACATCCTGGTAAGCCAAGGCGGCGAAAACGATCTGACTTATGAAGATCTCGTTTCGTACGGCTATAAAGAACAACTCGAAGGCGGCAACTTCGACGGCGGTTCGGTTGCGGATCTCAATATGACGTTGGCGCAAGCGGCGGCATTCGCACAATACTATGCGACTGCTCTCGTGTTGGATAACAACGCTGACGCAGACGATATCCTGACCAAGATCAACACCATCGTTGCCAACGCGGAAGGCGTAACGGCTGAGTGGAGCAAAGCCTTCAACCTCACGCTCGCTACCGAAACCGCGGACGGCACCGCAAACGGTATCATCACTCTGAAAGACGCTAACGGCGAAACCTTCGACATCGTTGTCGACGAAGTGGTTCGTTATGCGGAAGCAGAAGAAGATGAAGGCGACGACGATGACAACATCGGCGACGATGACAACACCGGCGACGATGACAACACCGGCGACGACACTACCGGCGGCGACGATACCACCGGCGACGACACTACCGGCGGCGACGATACCACCGGCGATGATACCACCGGCGACGACACTACCGGCGACGACACTACCGGCGACGACACTACCGGCGACGACACCACCGGCGAAGACGGTGAAGGCGGCGACGGCGAAGGTGATAACGACGGCGACAATAACGGCGACGGCGAAGACGGTAACGGCCAGAACGGCGCGCCCGGCTACGAAGTGCCTGTTATGACCGCTGCTGTGTTGATGGCTCTTGCCGCAGTTGTTCTCTTCTTCTCGCGCAAAGAGCGTGCAGATGCCAAATAATTACGATCTCCTCTTGGTAATTTAGTACCATCCCAAACCACCGGTAATGGTCGTACTGCCGTAAGGCGGTACGACCATTACCACTTTAAAGCCGATATTGACAATTTTTGCGATTAGTTGTATTATAAAGATACAGAAAAAGGGGGAAGTAATAGTATGAAACAAACCTGGTTACGCAAAGCGTTAGCCGTATTGCTTTGCGGTATTATGTTATGTGCCGTCGGTTGCGGACCGACCGACGACACCGCCGTTACCACTACCACTGCACAAGGGATCGTGACCACCACGACCACACAAGGTGATGTGGATACCGACGATACCACCACGACGGTCGAAGGTGAAGATACCACCACAGTCGAAGGTGAAGACACTACTACTACGGTTGAAGACGAAGTGACCACCACCCTCGAAGACGAAGTGACCACCACCCTCGAAGACGAAGTGACTACCACCGTCAAAGACAAGGCGACCACCACCAAAAACAAGGTCACTACGACGAAAAACAAGGTAACTACCACCACCAAAAACAAGGTGACCACCACGACCAAGAACAAGGTGACCACCACCCAAAAACCGATCGTGACCACCACTCAAAAGGCGACGACCACCGTCAAAGACAAGGTGACCACCACCAAAAACAAGGTGACCACTACGACCAAGAAGGATACGACCACTACTAAGCCGGTACAAAGCGGTCCGTTGGTCGTTACCTGCTACGGTGACAGTGTGACCGAAGGTATGTCGGTGGCACTCGAAAACAAATACCCGACCGTCCTGCAAGGTTTGCTCGGCGACGGGTATACGGTTCAAAACGCGGGCGACGGCGGTGAACGTACCACCTGCATTATGGCGCGTCAAGGTGCGTTAAAACTGTACACCAAAAAAGAACTCGTCTTTATGGCAAAACAAACTACTTTGCTCATCGATGAGGGAACCGGACGCGGTGTCGTGACCGAAAACGGTCTGGAACCCCGTTGGACCTCGCCGTTCGGTCGCGACGTTGCGATCAGCAAGGTGACCATCAACGGTCAATCCTACAAACTGCAATTCGAAAACTTTGACTGGGGTAACTGCCATTGCGAGACCTACCTGGTCCGTGAAGGTACTCCCAGCAAGTTAAAAGCGCTGACGATCCCGAAAGGCAGTGAAGTGATCCTCGAGACCACAACCGTTTCCAAAAACAACTACTGCGACATCTATTTGATGGGCTTTAACGGCACGTACAGCGATATCGATGATCTGATCGCACAATATCAGAAAATGATCGACTATCGCGGCAACGACAACTATCTGGTCATCATTCCGTTCTGGAACAAGAATGATGCAAAAGCCATCGAAGCCTACCCGAAATTCAAAGCGGCGTTTGGTGATCACGCGCTCGATTTGGTACAATATTGCGTGGACGGCGGTATGGAAAAAGCAGGCTTGACCGCAACGGCGGAAGATCAGGATTGTATCGCAAACAACATCGTCCCGTACTCCTTGAAATTGTACGGTTCGGCGAATAAATCCGATGTACACCTGAGTGCCAAAGGCTACAAAGTATTGGCACACGCGTTGTACGATCAGGGCAAAAAAGTAAATCTCTGGTAATTCGAAAAATCAGTGGTGAAAACCACTGATTTTTTCGCAATTTAGCGTTGACTTTAAGACCGTAACATACTAAAATTTAAATAAGTATGTTGGCGAAATGAGGGGTAAAAATGGAAAACACCACACGGGTGATCTCTTGCTTAGGCGATAGCGTGACCGAAGGCATGAGCGTCAATCCCAATCAGACCGACGAGCGCAGAAAAGGATTGCCGTATCCGGCGATCCTGCAACAATTACTCGGTGACGGGTATACCGTTTATAACGCAGGTGACGGCGGCGAACGCACCCATGCCATTATGAGCCGACAGGGTGCTCTGCGTGTCTATACCAAAGACGAATATCGGTTTGATGTCAGCGAGACTGTTTTGTTGATCGATAAGGGAAAAGGGCGTGGTGTTGCCACCGCTGAAGGGGTAGAACCCCAGTGGACCGACCCGATGGGTAGGGATATCCCGATTCGCAACGTCACCATTGACGGCGCACCGTACCGTATGGAATTCACTCAGTTCAACTGGTCGGATTGCACCTGCGAAACGCGTCTCATTCGCGATAATGCCGATAAAGCGGTCGTGATCCCAAAAGGAACCGAAGTGGAGATCGAGGTAGCAAAGATCTCCAAAACCAATTACTGTGACATTTACTTTATGGGTTTCAACGGCGGTTACAGTTCCGATGAAGAATTGGTTGCGCAACATAAGCAAATGATCGACTATCGCGGTAACGATCGGTATCTCATCGTTGCGCGGTGGGGGAACCCGACCACCGTCGAAGCGTTGCGCAAAGCATACGGTGACCACGTTCTCGTATTGGTCGAATATTGCGCCGCCGGCGGAATGGAAAAGTGCGGTCTCACACCGACCGAACAGGACAAAGACTGTATGCAAAACGGCATCCTGCCGTACCCGCTCAAATTACGCGGCGACGAAGACAAAAACGACGTGCATCTGAGCGCCGCCGGATATAAGGTGTTGGCACACGCTTTGTACGAACTCGGACAGAAAAACGATCTTTGGTGATATACAGGAGGACAAAACAATGAAAAAGACAGTTCAAAGATGGATGGCAGTGTTGCTCTGTGCGGTAATGTTGTGCGCGGTTGGTTGTACCCCGAGCGATGATACGACCGTTACCACTACTACCACCACACAGGAAACGGTGACCACCACGACCACCGAAAGCAGTGTGGTTGCGGATGATACGACCACCACGGTGGAAGATGTCACAACGATTGACGACGTGACGTCCACCACCGAAGATAAAGTCGCCGCGACCACGACCATTGTGACCGTTACCACCTCTACGGCGGCAACAACGACCACCACAAAAAATAACGTTACCACTACCAAAAACAAGGTAACGACCACGAAAAACAAGATGACTACCACAACAAGCAGCGTTACAACCACCAAGAAGAACGTCACCACTACGACGCAGGAAGTGACGACCGCCGCGACCACAACCGCACCGACCACAACGACCACCACCAAGTATAACGGTCCCGTCCGCGTGATCACCTGTTACGGTGACAGCGTTACCGAAGGTATGGGTGTGAATCAAGAATTCAAGTATCCCACCCAATTGCAGAAACTGCTCGGTGACGGATATCAGGTACAAAACGCGGGCGACGGCGGCGAAAAGACCCATTCCATTATGGCACGTCAAGGCGCACTCAAAATATACCTGAAAAACGACGTTACCTTTGCCGCCGGTGAAACGCAGGTGTTGATCGACGAAGGCAACGGACGCGGTGTGGTAAGTAAAGACGGCGTCGAAATGCAATGGACGCCGCCTTACGGACGAGATCTGCCAATGAACAAGGTGACCATCAACGGTCAAGCGTACGAATTCAAGTTTACCGACCACAACTACGAACAAAACGGTACCTGTAAAACCTATCTTACCCGCGAGGCGGGCGGACAGGCGGTCACCCTTGCAAAAGGAACCGAAGTGACGATCAACGTCGCAACGACCTCTAAATCCAACTACTGTGATATCTATCTGATGGGCTTTAACGGTACCTACGCTGACGTAGACGACCTCATCGCCCAACATAAACAAATGATCGCGTATCGCGGCAACGACAACTACCTGATCATCATTCCGTTCTTTGACAAGCGTTCCCTCACCGAGATCCAAGCGTTCAAAGACGCGTTCGGCGACCACGCACTCGATTTCTTCGCGTATTCCAAAGATACCAAGAATTTTGAAAAAGTGGGATTTACGGTTACGAATCAGGATAGAATGAACATCCAACAAAATACGATGCCGTATCGTTTCAAACTGTACGGCGCGACCCAACAGTACGACGTACACCTGAGCGCAGACGGCTACACGTTATTGGCTCAAGCCTTGTATGAGCAAGGTCAAAAAGTAAACTTATGGTAATCAAAAAAGCAGAGGTTTTACCTCTGCTTTTTGTTTGCTCTCTTGCAACTGTCACGCAAATATGGTACAATGTTTACGATTTTATGAAAGGGGAGAGATACCATGCCGTTTTTACCGTTGACCGCCGCAGAAATGCACGAATACGGTTGGGACAGACCGGACTTTGTGCTCATCACCGGTGACGCGTACGTCGACCATCCGTCGTTCGGTACGGCAATCATTTCCCGTGTACTCGAACACGCAGGTTACCGCGTGTGCATTCTCTCCCAACCGCAGACCGATGCCGACTACCGCCGTTTCGGCACACCGCGACTGGCATTTTTGATCAACGGCGGTAATATCGACCCGATGGTCGCACACTATACGGCGGCAAAAAAACGTCGCAGTGACGATGCCTATACGGCGGGCGGCAAATCGGGTAAACGTCCCGACCGCGCCACAATCGTGTATTCAAAAACGGTTCGCCGCCTGTTCGGCGATATCCCGATCGCCATCGGCGGTCTGGAAGCCTCCCTGCGCCGTTTTGCGCATTACGATTACTGGGACGATCGGATTCGCCCGTCCATCTTGCTGGACGCACAAGCCGATTTGCTTATGTACGGTATGGGCGAAAAACACATCGTCGAGATCGCCGACCGTTTAAACAACGGGGAAGAGGTCAGCACCCTCACCGATATCCGCGGTACGTGTTACGCGGTCAAGACCCGCGATTATACCCCGATGCCGGTCAAAGAATGTCCCACTTTTGAAGCGGTCAGCGAACCGACCGAACAAGGCAAACGCCTGTATGCCCGTTCCTGCCGTATCCAACAGGAAGAACACGATGCCGTGCGCGGTAAAACGGTCATTCAACGACACGGCGACCGTATCGTCGTACAAAACCCGCCGATGCCGCCGCTCACAATGGATGAGATGGACGCGGTGTACGCGCTTCCCTTTATGCGTACCTACCACCCGTCTTACGAGGCGGAGGGCGGTGTCCCCGCCATCGAAGAGGTCAAATTCTCCATCATTCATAATCGCGGCTGTTACGGCGCGTGTAACTTCTGTTCACTCGCCTACCATCAGGGCAGACAGATCACCTGCCGCAGTCATCAGTCGGTGGTGGATGAAGCGGTGACCATCACCCAAATGCCCGATTTCAAAGGCTATATCCACGACATCGGCGGCCCGACCGCCAACTTCCGCGCCCCCTCCTGCGAGAAACAATTGAAACACGGATTGTGTCCCGATAAAAAATGTCTGGCACTCGCCAAATGCCCTGCCGTCCGCGTGGATCACAGCGATTACCTCACTTTACTTCGCCGTTTGCGTAAACTGCCGAAGGTCAAAAAGGTGTTCGTGCGTTCGGGGATCCGTTTTGATTATCTCATCGCCGACCCCGACGAAACCTTTTTCAAAGAACTGGTCGAACACCACGTCAGCGGTCAGTTGAAAGTAGCGCCCGAACATTGTTCCGCAAACGTCTTAAAACGAATGGGGAAACCGAATATCGAGGTGTATAATCGGTTCAAAAAACGGTTTTACGAACTGACCGCTAAGGTCGGTAAACAACAGTTTTTAGTACCGTATCTGATGTCCTCCCATCCCGGCAGCACCTTGAACGAAGCCATCGAATTGGCACTTTTCCTAAAAAAAGAAGGACTCCGTCCCGAACAGGTGCAGGATTTCTACCCCACACCGGGAACGGTGTCCACCTGTATGTTCTATACGGGACTCGATCCGTATACGATGGAAGAGGTGTACGTACCGCGTACCCCGAAAGAAAAAGCACAACAACGCGCGTTACTGCAATACTTCCGTCCCGAAAATCGTGCCCTTGTGTTACAAGCATTGCGCGCCGCGGGTCGTACCGACATGATCGGCAACGGGAAAGGGTGTCTGGTCCCGCCGGAACCGTCGTCATCTTCCAATACCCGCAAACCGAAAAAGCAACAAAAATTGCAACACAAGCACAAGCGGTAACCCGATCATAAACCGTTTGTGGCGGGTCTTGTGACGGATGAGATACATCGTTGCATACATGGCAAGCGCACCGCCGATGACAGCGATGCCGAACAGGGTACGTTCGGCGATCCGCCGTTTATTGTGTTGCGCCGCCCATTTATCGTACACGGTCGCGATAACCGCAACGACGGAAATACCGATACCGTATATCCAAAACCATTCCATAATATCACCTTACCCTTGATTTTTGTAAACGGGTATGTTACCATATTATACAAGAAACGCAAAGGAGTCAAGACTATGTATACCATCGGAATCGATTTAGGCGGAACCAATATCGTGGCAGGTGTCGTAGACGACGCAGGTAAGATCGTCGCCACTGCCCGTTGCAAAACCAATATGCCCCGACCGGTCGTCGAGATCATCGACGATATGGCGGCTATGTGCCGTGAAGCGGTCAAAAAAGCAGGTCTCGCGATGACCGATATTCACCATGTCGGTGTCGGTTGCCCCGGCTCGTGCAACACCGAGACCGGCGAAGTGGAATATTCCAACAATCTCGGGTTTGCCAATACCAAAGTCGGTCCGATGTTGACCGAACGGTTAAATATGCCCGCATACGTAGAAAATGACGCGAATGCCGCCGCACTCGGTGAGGCGAAAGCCGGTGCCGCCAAAGGCGCACGTTCCTGCGTGTGTATCACACTCGGTACCGGTGTCGGCGGCGGTGTGATCGATAACGGCGCGATCTTACGCGGCTTCAACTACAACGGCGGTGAACTCGGTCATACCGTGATGATCATGGACGGTGAACCTTGCTCCTGCGGTCGAAACGGATGCTGGGAAGCCTACGCTTCCGCCACCGCTCTGATCCGCCAGACCCGCGCGGCTATGGTCGCACACCCCGAAAGCAGTATGTGGAAACTGGTATCGGATATCGACGCAGTCAACGGTCTTACCGCGTTTGACGGTATGCGTGCGGGCGACGCGGTCGCCGCCGCGGTCGTGCAACGTTACGCCGAATACATCGCTTGCGGTCTGACCAACATCATCAACATCTTCCAACCCGAAGTGTTGTGCATCGGCGGCGGTGTCAGCAAAGAAGGCGAAACCTTACTTGCCCCTATTCGCACGGTGGTTGAACGTGAGCGGTACAGTAAAAACACCAACCTCCAGACCCGCATTTGCGCTGCAACACTCGGCAACGATGCGGGTATCATCGGTGCCGCATTTCTCGGCAGATAATTGAAACGCAGGAAGCAACACATTGCTTCCTGCATTTTTTTACTCTAAGATCTGCCCGTCGGTCGAGATGGTTACCACGTGACACGGAATCGCCTTCCCACTTGCGTTTATTGCGCGTTTTACCGCGTTTTCAATGCCACCGCAACACGGAACCTCCATACGCAACACCATCACGCTTTTGATGGTATTAAAGGTAAATATCTCGGTCAACTTCTCGGCATAATCTCCCTCGTCCAGTTTCGGACACCCGATCAGGGTGATACGATCCCGCATAAACCGTCTGTGAAAATCCCCGTACGCAAATGCCGTACAATCGGCGGCAATGAGCAGATGAGCATTGTTCAGATACGGCGCGTGGATCGGCACCAGTTTCAGTTGACACGGCCATTGGTTTAACCTGCTGGGAATCTCTTCGTAACGGGCGGTCGGCTCGGCAACGTCGCGACGGATCGCACGCGCACGCGTACCGGGACATCCGCATGGGAGAGGTGTAATCGTCTGTTTTGCCCGTTCCACCGCTTCGTGATCGTAAGCGGGTGCTTCCCGTTCTTCAAAGGAGATAGCACCCGTCGGACAAGCGGGTAAACAATCCCCCAACCCGTCGCAATAATCTTCCCGCGTCAATACCGCTTTCCCGTCTATCATTTCGATCGCGCCTTCGTGACATGCCGCCGCACACGCGCCGCATCCGTTACACTTCTCTCGGTCGATCTTGATAATTTTTCGTATCATATTCTGTACCTCCGCTCTTGATTTTTCAACAAAAGTATAGTACAATACGAGCAAAAGGTATGTTGAATTTTCAACAAAGCGGAGAAATGTATGAAAAAATATTTGGAAATTTTAAAACGTTGCCCACTGTTTGATAACATCACGGAAGAGGACCTTTTGCGCATTTTGGGTTGCCTTGACGCTAAGGTGGTGGAGTTTGACAAAAAATACACCGTCTTTACTGAGGGAACCCCTGCCCGCTATGTTGGGATCGTGTTGTCCGGTTCGGTGCAGGTGACACAGATCGACTATTACGGTAACCGCAGTATTCTCAGCAATTTGAGCACGGGCGAATTGTTCGGCGAAGCGTTCGCTTGTGCCGCCGTTTCGTCCTTGCCTGTATCGGTGATTGCCACCGAACCGAGCGTGATAATGCTCATCGAATGTGACCGCATCTTACACACCTGTCGCAACGGGTGCAGTTTTCACCATCAGTTGATCTACAATTTGATGAAGGATCTGGCAACCAAAACCATCCTGTTCCATCAGCGGGCACAGATCATTTCCAAACGCACCACCCGCGAAAAACTGTTGACCTACCTGTCCACCTACGCGAAAGAAGTCGGCAGTAACCGTTTCGAGATCCCGTTCGACCGTCAGGAACTTGCGGATTATCTGGAAGTGGATCGCAGCGGTCTGTCGATGGAGATCAGTAAACTGCGGGGCGAAGGCGTGCTGGAAAGCCACCGCAAAAAATTCCGCTTATTAGGAGGTTGATAATCGTGAAAATGGTACTGTTAACGGCACTCGGTGTCGGCGGCGCGACCGTCATAGGCGCACTGCTCGGATTTATCTTCAAAAAACCGTCCCATAAATTCAACGATATCGTCCTGTCCTTTGCGGCGGGTGTGATGTTGGCGGCGGCGGTTGTCGGTCTTATCATACCGTCACTGGAATACGGCACGGGTATCGAGTCACTCGCGATTACCGTCGTCGGCATTTTCTGCGGTGCGCTGTGCTTGAACGTGATCGATAAAGCGGTGCCGCACCTACATAAACTGACCGGAGTGGAAGGGGAAACACACCCCGAATCCGCCGCCAAACTCAACAAGGTGTTACTGTTCGTTATCGCGATCGCGATCCATAACCTACCCGAAGGGATCGCCGCAGGCGTAAGTTTCGGCGGTGATGACATCGGTCACGCGATCACCGTTGCGGGCGGTATCGCGTTGCAGAATATCCCCGAAGGAATGGTCATTATCGGCCCGATGATCGCATCGGGTATCCGTCCTGTCCGCACCTTTCTCATTGCACTTGCCACCGGTGTGGTGGAAGTGATCGGTACTTTGATCGGCTATTTTGCCGTCACCGTTTCCACCGCCGTGTTACCGTTTGCACTCGCCTTTGCGGGCGGCACGATGCTCTACGTCATCAGTGACGAGATGATCCCCGAAACCCACGCTCACGGCAACGAACGCGGCGCAACCTACACCCTGTTGCTCGGCTTTTCACTGATGTTGGCGTTTGATTTCTTATTAGGTTGATTCCATACATAAACAAAACTGCGATGTTACAACATCGCAGTTTTGTTGTTATAATATCAATTCTTGCCGACAGGGAATGTCGATCTTTTTACCTTTCCAGAACAAAACACCTTTCTTGTCCGAATCGGCAATAATACGGATGTGCCCTTTCGAGATTTGAATGTCGATTGTTCCGTCGATAAGCGGTACCGTTCCTTGAATTTCGGTTAATCCGCCGAGATTCGGTCGCACCTCATACTCCTCATACCCGGGTCTGGTCGGTGTGATGCCCAGCAAAAATCTGCCGAACAAGTATAACGGCGAAGCGCCCCACGCGTGGCAGTAACTCTTACCGAACTTCCGTCCGTACATCGAGAACTGATCTTTGGACGCGGGATCATACAACTCCCAAAACGAGGTCGCACCCCGATCCAGCATACCGCCCCAGTACCCACGCACTTGATCGACAATGTACTCGTACTCACCGGCAATGCCGAGAGCGGCCAGTTCGTACATTTTGGCGTACGGCGTAACGATGACGGGCATTTCGGTATCTTTCAAAGCCGCAATGACGCGCCGCCTCTTATTGCCTTTCAGATATCCGTACAGCAATGCGAATATGTTTGCGTATCTCGTCGCTTCGTCCGATACCACACCGTCCACCGAATGATGCAGGAACAATCCGCGCTCGTCGTCCCAGAAGGTCGCAAAAATCTTCCGCTTGAGCGAAGCGGCTCGCTTCGTATATTGTTTGGCGGCATCGTTGTCGCCAAACAGTTCGGCAAAGAATGCCAACACCGTCAATGCTTTGTGAAACAGGATTTGCTCTACGCACAAGGCACCGTTGTGACTGAAATCACCCCAATCCATAAAGATCCAGGTCTTGTCGTTGTGCTCTACAAACCCCTCGTCGTTACAGGTGTCAAACACGAACTGCATCTGCTTTTTCGCGCGGGGATATAAACTGCGAATGTAGTCGAGATCCCCAAAATGCATATAGTGCTCATACAGCGCGATATACCAGTAAAACGTGTAATCGATGATATGATTGATGTGCTTGTCAAACGGTTCTTTCCCCAACAAATAGGTCAGGGTGCGTTGATTGAGCGGCTTATCGTAAAACGAGTAGAAGTTCATCAACATTGATTGATACGCATCACCGCACCAAGCCCAACGATCTCGTTTAATACCGTCCAAAAACACTTCACGACAGGTAAGATGTAAGGTGTACAACGCAACGTCGTAAATGCGGTTGACCGTTTTATCCGAACACTCAAAACGACTTTTCGGTTGGATCGGCAGGTACTCGTACAAAAATGATAAGTCTTGATAGGAACAATTATCACATTCTACGGCGAGATACCGCATTGCACAGGAACGGTCAAAACGAATCTGTGTTTTCCCGTCGGTTTTGATAAAGTCGTACACTTCGCAGTAGTCGCTATCCAATGCTTCTTCGCGGCTCTCGCCGTAGCAAACGCGGATGGTACCGTTGCCTTTTACACCGTCTAATAACACGTAACCAAAGGTTTCTTTGCCGAAATCATACAGCGCTTTTAGACCGATCGTTTCACAGGACACGGGGAATAACTGCTCGTATGCGAACAATCCGTCACCGGGTAATACGTCGGGGTCGGTAAGCGCGGCAGTTCCCACGTTGACAACGTAAGCCGTTCTGGAATAACCCAATACCATATTCTCACTGACCGTCCAACTGCCGTCACTGATTACCTCGCCGTCCACAAACAGCGCAGGAACGTGATGGGGCGCATACACCGATACAAACAGCGTGTAGGAACCGGCAGGCAGGGAATAGGTGTTTTCTTTGCATGGCTGCAACGGATACACCCGTCCTGTAATGGACACCTGCATCTCACCTGTGCTTTTTATGAAAATCTCGGCATCGTTTTTCAAGCAGACATCTTTGTAAAAATGTGCGCATTGGTACGGGCGATCGATTCGCCACGATGGCGGAAAAATGACGTTACGACGATATCGGCGAAACGCGGTTTTCGCGCCAAGATAGATTTCATAATCGCCGGGGTACCAAATCCATTCGGCTTTCATTGCTGCCACTCTTAAGCCCACCACATCGCGGCAGGTTCTTCGTAAATGATGGTGTTTTTCAAAAGCGTAACCGCTTTTTCAAGACCCTCTTTCGGGGACATCAAGGAATCTTCGTGTTCAATGCTGATGACACCGTCGTAACCGACCGCTTTCAGCGTGCTGATGATGTTGTGCCATTCCAGTTCGGAGTGACCGTATCCCACCGTGCGGAATACCCACGAACGTTGCAGGATATCCCCGTACCCTTGCGTGTCCAGTACACCGACTTTCGATACGTTGGCGGCATCGATCTTGGTATCTTTCGCGTGGAAATGATAGATGGCGCCTTTCAACATCTTGATCGCTTCACACGGATCGATTCCCTGCCAGAACAGATGGCTCGGGTCAACGTTCGCACCGATGATATCGCCGACCGCTTCACGCAGTTTGAGTAAGGTGGACGGATTGTACACGCAGAAACCGGGATGCATCTCAAACGCAATCTTTTTAATGCCGATCTGCGCCGCCAGCGCGGCGGTTTCTTTCCAATAGGGGATGAGTACCTCGTTCCACTGCCAATCTAAAATCTCCAGATAATCCGCCGGCCAGGAACAGGTCACCCAGTTGGGATTTTTCGATTCAGCGCAATCACCCGGACAACCCGAGAACCCGACGATGGTATCCACACCTAATTCCACCGCTAACTTCATTGCGTCTACAAAATCATCGTGGAATTGTTTGGCGATCGCCTTGTTGGGATGAATGGGATTGCCGTGACACGCCAACGCCGAGAATTTCATATTGTACTTTTTGAGTAACGCTTTCAGTTGATCGATCTTTTCGGGATGACCCAGATACTCTTTGGGATCCAGATGCGCTTTACCCGGATACCCACCGGCACCGATCTCCATACTGTCAACGCCTAAACTGCTCAGATACGCAAGCGCATCCTCCAAATTCATTTGTTGTAACACGGGGGACATAACACACAGTTCCATACAGTACACACCTTTCTTTAAATGAAAGAATAAAATACATAAGCATTTCGATGGCGGCAATACACCGCCCACTCAAGGTTATTATACCAAAGAAAATAAAAACTGCAAGACGTGAGCGAACAAAAATCAAAAAGATTTTCACCGTTTTTTTGAATCCGAAACTTTATTTAAACAACAAAAAACCACCCTTTTGGGTGGCTTTTCTGTTCTTGGCGGAGAGTTAGGGTCATTGTATAGTGCGAAAGTCGGTTCTCGTCTATGAGTTTCGGTACAGTGCGGCAGGGCGGTAC
>CAYSPZ010000016.1:0-27723 GCA_964433065.1 uncultured Eubacteriales bacterium
ATGCACACGTAGGTCAGCGGGAAGAACCCGTTTTTGCGCTCAAATCCGCTGAAATCGGGATCCACAAAAGTACGGGTGATCTCACGCGCACGGTCGGGACGGAAGTTAAAGAACACCACGCTGTCCCCCGCTTTGATGTTCCCGCCGTCACAGCACACGGCGGGAACCACGAACTCGTCGGTCACACCGTCGTCGTACGACTGTTGCATCAGCGCAACGGGATCGGTGTTCTGCACACCTTCACCGTACACCATCGCCGCATACGCTTTTTCCACGCGTTCCCAACGATTGTCACGATCCATCGCATAGTAACGACCCATCACGGTCGCGATCTTGCCGCAACCGACTTCGTCGAGTTTCGCCTGCAACGTTTCCACAAACCCTTTACCGGAAGTGGGCGGTACGTCACGGCCGTCCATCAGGCAGTGAACGAACACGTTGGTCACACCGCTCGCTTTCGCGAGATCGATCAGACCGAACAGATGGGTCAGGTGACTGTGCACACCGCCGTCGGACAACAACCCGATGAGGTGCAACGCTTTGTCGCCTTTGGCATTTTCCATCGCGGCACACAACGCGTCGTTTTTGGCAAACTCGCCGTCGGTGATGGCTTTGGTGATACGGGTCAGTTCTTGGTACACCACGCGCCCCGCGCCGATGTTGGTGTGACCCACTTCACTGTTCCCCATCTGTCCGTCGGGCAGACCGACGTCCATTCCCGACGCACCGATCTTGGTACAGGGATATTCGTTGAACAAACGGGTAAGATTTTGGGTATTCGCGGCGGCGATCGCGTTGCCGTTCACGTCGTCGTTGATACCGAACCCGTCCATAATGATCAAAACCAACGGTTGTTTCATATTCATACTCCTTTTCCGACAAACAGCGCAAGGCGAGAGCCTTGCGCCGTTTTGATTTTGGAATGATTATTTCGCCGCCGCAACGATGGTGGCAAAATCCTGCGGTTTCAAAGACGCGCCGCCGATCAAGCCGCCGTCCACGTCGGGTTGATCCAACAGTTCCGCCGCGTTCGCCGCGTTCATCGAACCACCGTATTGAATGGTCAGTGCCGTCGCGGCTTCGATGTCGTACAGATCCGCAACCGTGTTACGGATAAGTGCGCACACTTCGTTGGCTTGTTGCGCGGTCGCGGTCTTGCCGGTACCGATCGCCCAAACGGGTTCGTACGCAATGATCACGCGGGACAGTTCCGCTTCGGAAACGCCGCCGAGCGCAATTCTCGTTTGCATCGCAACCACTTCACCGGTCACACCCTGTTCGCGTTGCTCTAAATATTCACCCACGCAGAGGATAACGGTCAAGCCCGCATCCAACGCGGCGCGCATCCGTTTTTGAACGGTCACGTCGGTATCACCGAAATAGGTACGACGTTCGCTGTGACCCAAGATCACGTAACCCACGTTCATCGCTTTGAGCATCTCGGCAGAAATCTCGCCCGTGTAGGCACCGCTTTTTTCCCAGTGACAGTTCTGCGCCGCCACACCGATGTTACTACCCTTGACTGCTTCGAGTGCCGCCGGCAGATCCACGAACGGAACACCGACCACCACGTCACAGGTCGCGTCCGCGACCAACGGTTTGATCGCTTCGATCAGTTCGGTCGCTTCGGCGGGGGTCTTGTTCATTTTCCAGTTACCCGCAATTACGTATTTACCCATAGCGTTTATTCTCCTTATTTGTCACTCATTGCCACGATACCGGGCAGTTCTTTACCTTCGAGGAATTCGAGCGAAGCGCCGCCGCCGGTGGAGATGTGACTCATCTTGTCACCGAAACCGAGGGTGTTGACCGCCGCCGCCGAGTCGCCGCCGCCGATGATGGTGGTAGCATCGGTTTCCGCCAAGGCTTTCGCAACCGCGATGGTACCTTCCGCGAGGATCGGGTTTTCAAACACGCCCATCGGGCCGTTCCACACGACCGTTTTAGCGTTTTTCACTTCGTCAGCATACAGAGCCGCAGTCGCAGGACCGATATCAAGACTCATCTTGTCTGCGGGGATCGCATCCGCCGCAACTACTTCCACGTCAATGGGCGCGTCGATCGGGTTCGGGAAATCCGCCGCGATCTTGCAGTCAACGGGGAGAAGCAGTTTCACGCCTTTTGCTTCGGCGCGTGCGAGCATCTCACGACAGTAATCGATTTTGGTCTCGTCCAGCAACGAGGTGCCGACGCTGTAACCCTTAGCCGCGAGGAAGGTGTATGCCATACCGCCGCCGATGATGAGGGTATCGGCTTTGTTGAGCAGGTTTTCAATAACGTTGAGTTTGTCCGCCACTTTGGCGCCGCCGAGAATGGTAACGAACGGACGAACGGGATCGTTGACCGCGTTGCCGAGGAACTTGATCTCTTTCGCCATCAGGTAACCGTTGGCAGATTCTTCCACAAAGGAAGCCACACCCACGGTGGAGCAGTGCGCACGGTGCGCCGCACCGAACGCGTCGTTGACGAACAGGTCGCACAAGGAAGCGAGTTCTTTGGAGAACGCTTCGCCGTTTTTGGTTTCTTCCGCGCGATAACGGGTGTTCTGCAGTAACACCACGTCGCCGTCGTTCATAGCGGCAACCGCAGCACGGGCATTGTCACCCACAACGGTATCATCCGCCGCAAACACAACGGGTTTACCGAGTTTTTCCGCCAAACGCACCGCAACGGGAGCGAGGGAGAATTCGGGTTTCGCTTCGCCCTTCGGTTTACCGAGGTGGGAGCAAAGAATGACTTTGGCACCGTTATCGATCAGGTATTGGATGGTCGGCAACGCGGCAACGATACGGTTTTCATCGGTGATGACACCGTTTTTCAGCGGCACGTTGAAGTCGCAACGTACCAATACGCGCTTACCGGCAACTTTCAGGTCTTCTACGGTTTTTTTGTTCAGGATATCCATTTGAAAAACACCTTTCCTTCCTTACTGTTGAAATCCAAATTTTTACACGATATCATTTTATAATGTTTTGCGCACAAATGCAAGAGAAATACGCGATTTTTCTTGTTTTGAGAATGAAGAATTTCCGCCCCGTTCGGTTTATAAAAATGTGATAAATATACAAAAAAGCAGGGACAACTCTGTCCCTGCTTTCTCTTACACCACTTTCGCGAGAAATTCTTTCAGACGCGGATTTTTGGGATTGGCAAAAAACTCGTCGGGGGTGGCTTTTTCCAGAATAACACCGTCGTCGATGAACACCACTTCGGTACCCACCTCACGTGCAAACCCCATTTCGTGGGTGACCACCACCATCGTCATCCCTTCGTTGGCGAGTTCTTTCATAACCTCCAGCACCTCGCCCACCATTTCGGGGTCGAGTGCGCTGGTCGGCTCGTCAAACAACATCACTTGCGGGTCCATACACAACGCACGAACGATCGCCACACGTTGTTTCTGTCCGCCCGACAACTGCGACGGATAGTCGTTCGCACGGTCGGCAAGACCGACACGGGCAAGCAGTTCCATCGCCTTTTTCTCAGCGTCCGCTTTGCTTTTACCGAGCAGTTTCATCGGCGCTAAGGTCATATTTTTTAAGATGGTCATGTGCGGAAACAGGTTGAATTGCTGGAACACCATTCCCATCTTCTGACGGTGACGGTCAACGTTCGCTTTGGGGTCGGTGATGTCCACCCCGTCAAACAAGATCTGTCCGTCGGTCGGTGTCTCAAGCAGGTTAAGACAACGCAAGAAGGTAGATTTTCCCGACCCCGACGGACCGATGACCACCATCACGTCACCGCGGCGAATATCCGCGTCAACGCCTTTGAGCACGTGCGTTTTACCAAAGGATTTTTGTAATCCTTTCACTTCGATCAAAACATCAGTGTTCACTCTTACGTAACCTCCTCTCCAGCATACCGACCAACCGGGTCAATACCATAACCAAAATCAAATACACGATGGCGACGGCAATCAACGGCATAAATGCCGAAAACGTTCTGCCGCGAATGATCTCCGCCGCTTTGGTGAGGTCCATAATACCCACGTAACCCGCAATCGACGTTTCTTTGATCAGCACGATGAATTCGTTACACAACGTCGGCAATACTACCTTGAACATCTGCGGTACGATGATGTACCACATCGTCTGTATGTAGTTGAACCCGAGCGAACGTCCCGCTTCAAACTGCCCCTTGTCGATCGCCATAATACCGCTGCGGAAGATCTCCGCCACGTACGCACCCGAGTTGATCCCGAACGCGATGACCGCAACGGTGATGCTGTTCTCGATCGAAACCAGCACCACGAAATACATGATCATCAACTGTACCACCATCGGGGTACCGCGAATGACCGTCAGGTAAATATTGCAGATCGTGTTAAAAAATTTGAGCAGGAAATACCCGAACCCGCCGCGTCGTTTCATCGTTTCGGCATTTTTGTCGTAGGTCGACCGTACGGTGGCGATGACCACGCCAAGTACGATACCGATGAGCAACGCGAACAGAGTGATGATCATAGTATTTCGCAAACCCTTGACCAGCATCATCCAACGGTCGCCCTTAATAAAGTTGATATAAAACTCTTGCGAAAAATCCGCCGCCCACAACTGAACGTCGTTCCACAGAGCCGCAAACCACTTGTCCATAAAGATTTCCTTTCAGCCGAAAACGGGCGGGGTGTTCCCCCGCCCGTAGACAGTGTTTAAACTTAGTCGGTAATATAGGTGTCGACGATCTCCTGAATCTTGCCGTTGTCGGTAAGTTTTTTGAGCGCCGCGTTCACTTTTTCGAGCAACTCGGTGTTCTCTTTCTTCACCGCGATCGCGTATTCTTCGTCCGCATACGCGCCGTCCAGAATTTTCAGACCCTCGTTTTGTTTAACAAACTCTTTCGCGGGTTCGTTATCGATGATGACCGCGTTGACTTTGCCGGTAAGCAACCCTTGCACCGCGTCGGGACCGGTCTTGTACGCGATAACGTTATCTTCGCCGAAGCCCCAGTTTTCCGGATCATCGGAAGCGTAGATGTGACCGGTAGTGTCTTGTTGTACACCGATCTTCACACCTTCCACCACACCGTTCGGGTTACCTTCATCGTCGTAACCGGTGTAGAAATCTTCAAACGAAGCGACGGTGCTGTCCTCTTTCACGATAACGACCTGTTTTGCTTTCGCGTAGGTATTGGAGAAGTTGACCTGTTGCAAACGCTCTTCTTTCACGGTCATACCCGCCATACCGATGTCGTACATGCCCGACTCAACACCGCCGAGGATCGCGCCGAAGTCCACGTCTTTGATCTCGAGTTCCATACCGAGTTCCGCCGCGATGAGTTCCGCGATCTCGATATCGATACCCGCATACTCGCCGTTGTCGTCCACAAATTCATAGGGAGGGAACGCGGCGTTGGTCGCCATCACCAATTTTTTGACCTCGTCGTCTTTCTTCTCACCGCAACCGGTAACGCAGAGACCCATGGTCACGAGCAATGCCGCAACCGCCAAGATGCTTAAAAACTTTTTCATAAATATGCCTCCTAAAAACTTTCATTTTATTATGCGTTTTGATTGCCGCTCTCAGCGGCGTGTTCTTACCATACCACACGATGAATAAAAATGCAAGTGTTTTTTGAAAATTTTTTCAAAAAAGTTTTAAAAGACGGTTTTCGCACAAGATATTTTACATTTTTATTCATTTTTATGAATATTATTCATTCTCGCTGTGAAAATATTCATACACCGACAACGCGGCGGGACGGGTCATACCTTTGACCTGCGTCAGTTGATCCACGTCGGCATTTTTGATCGCGGTCAGCGAACCGAAGTGGCGAAGCAATGCCGCCGCGCGGGTCTTGCCTACCCCCGCGATACCGACCAGCGCGGTATCGGTGGTACGCTTTTTCCGTTTTTGGCGGTGGAACCCGATCGCGTAACGGTGTACCTCTTCCTGAATGGCGGAAACCAACGTGAATGCCGCGCGGTGTGCGCCGAGCGACAACTCGCCCCCGTCGTCGGTGACCGCGCGGGTGCGGTGGTGGTTGTCTTTTACCAAGCCGAACAACGGAATACCATATCCCTCAACCAGCGGCTTGACCGCCTGCACCTGCGCTTTGCCGCCGTCCAGCAAGATCAGATCGGGCAACTTCCCGAACCCGTCCTGTTCCTCTTTGTGTTGTTCGTATTCGTTCAAGCGGCGGATCAGCACCTCGCGTAACGCGGCGGGATCGTCACCGCCGCGCGCCGACCGAATGGTGAAACGGCGATACTGCGAACGGTCGGGTTTTCCGTTACGGAACAGCACCATTCCCGCCACCGCGTCTTCCCCTGCGGTGTGGGAAATATCGTAACTTTCAATGCGCACGGGTGTTTCGGATAACCCAAGCAGTTGTTGCAGTTGCGACAGTCCCGCCACTTCCCGTCCGCCCGTCTGCAACTTTTGCGCGACGCGTTCGGCGGCATTTTCGGCGCACATTTTAAGCAGTGCGGCTTGTTCGCCTTTTTGCGGTAACACGAATTTGACCTCGTACCGTTTGCCGTTATCCGCCGCTTTTTGGGTCAACCATTCTTCCAACAGTTCACGGTCGTCGGTCTCCCCATCCACCAAGATACGCGGCGGCACCGTTTCGCGCATCGCGTAATAACGGCGCAAAAATTCGCCGCGAACCGCGCTTTCCGCTTCGGCGGCATCCACGAAAAAGTGTTCACGGTCGGCAAGCGCACCGCCGACAAACCGAAACACCTCGAAACACGCCACGTCCTGCGCTTTCGCAAACGCGATGATATCCTGATGCGGAACGCGGGATTGTACCACCTTCTGTCGATCGTTCATCCGCCCGACCGCGCGGATGCGGTCACGCAACCGCGCGGCGGTCTCAAAATCCAGATCCTCGGCGGCTTGTTGCATCCGTTTTTGAAGGGACGCGACCAGTTTCGCACTCCCGTCGGTCAGATACTGTATCGCTTGTTCCACCCGCTCGGCATAGTCGCCTTCGCTCACCTTGCCGCTGCACGGGGCACAACACTGACCGATGTGATAGTTTAAACACGGACGCTCACACGGTTTGCGGAATCCAAGCGGTTTGCGGCAAGTGGACAGCCCGAACAACTTGTTCACCTCATCCACCGCCTGCTTGACCGCGTACGAACTCATATACGGTCCGATATACCGTGCGCCGTCCTGTGCCTGTTGCAGAGCGGCGGTGACGCGGGAGTAGGGCGGGTCGGATACGCGGATATAACTGTATCCCTTGTCGTCTTTCAACAGGATATTATATTTCGGCGCATACTGTTTTATGAGTGAACATTCCAGTACCAACGCTTCAAATTCACTGCCCGCGACAATATAGTCGAACGATTCGACCTGCGCGACCATTCGCCGCACCTTTTCGGTGTGATTTGTGTCCGATCCGAAATACTGACTGACGCGATTTTTCAGCGCTTTGGCTTTACCGACGTAAATGATATTTCCTTTTTGATCCTTCATCAGGTATACACCCGGTTGAAGCGGCAATGCCATTGCGGTCTTGCGCAACCGTTCGATACGCTCCATACTCCCTCACCTCCTTTGAAAAGCAAAAAACCCGTCGGTGAGGCACCCCCGTAAGGTGCCTCAGTTATATTCGCAGTTATATGATGCTACGCATCGTGATATTGTCCTTTGGACAGTTCCATGGGCGAATATAATATAACGAAAGCCGTATGGCTTTCATATAACTTGACCATAGGTCAAATATAACTGCAAACGGTAGTTTGCAATATAACTTTAATTTGCCGAAAAACAACGTTTTGCCTTTCGGCAAGTAATATATTTTTTAAAGTATATAACCCACTATGACACTTTCAAATTTGCTTTATAGACGAAGTAACGGAGACAGCTTCTTTGCGAAGTGTCTCCGTTCGACGGGTTTTTTCGTTGTTATTGCTCGACAGCGTAAACGCTCACGCGTTTGCGGTCTTTGCCCATACGCTCAAAGCGAACGGTACCGTCCACTTTCGCATACAGCGTATCGTCCGAACCGATGCCGACATTCACACCGGGATGAATGTGGGTACCGCGTTGACGGTACAAAATGTTGCCGGCAAGAACAAACTGACCGTCGGCACGTTTCGCGCCAAGGCGTTTGGACTCGGAATCGCGGCCGTTCTTGGTAGAACCCATACCTTTTTTATGGGCAAACAGCTGGATGTTTATTTTTAACATTTGTTACACCTCCGTTGATTGTATCTTGATAAATTTGGGATACTGGGCAGAAAGCCCTTGCAAGTGCATCTGCAACCCTTGCAGTACGTTTTGTGCTTTTTGTACATCGGTTTCGATCACCCGTAACGCGAGATCCCCGTCGCTTTCGTGAATATCCGCCGCACATCCGCACACGTCGGTGAGGGTGTTTGCCGCCATATACACTGCGGACGAGACCGCCGCGCACACGATATCCGAACCGTGCGCTGCCGCTCCTGCATGCCCCTGTACGTGAAATCCGTACAGTTGACCGCCGCGAGTCAGCATCTCAGCACAAATCATGCTTCTTCGGCGGGAGCTTCCGCTTTGGGAGCACGGGGCGCTCTGGCGTGAATGCCTTCGATCTGCACCTTCGTGTAGGGTTGACGATGACCCATCGCACGTTTGCTGCCCTTCTTGGGACGATAGGTGAACACGGTAATCTTCTTACCTTTGCCGTTTTTGAGCACTTTCGCGTCAACGTAAGCGCCTTTCAAATACGGGGAACCGAGTTTCAGTTCCTTGTCGTTGTGCAAAGCAACAACGTTTTCCAGCTTGACCTGGGTGTCTTCGGCTGCATCCAGTTTTTCAATGAACAAAACGTCACCGTTCTGCACCTTGTACTGTTTGCCGCCCGTTTCAATAATGGCGTACATCCTTTGTACCTGCCTTTTCTATAGACTCGCTACGCTCGGGCGGAGAATCCTCACTTTTGGTATTTTGCGCACGACAAAATACCGCCCGGAATATGCGGCATCGGTCATTGTAACATATATTTTCGGCACTGTCAACACTTTTTTTCACGCTCTGCGTTGTTGACCTTCTCCCGCTTTTATGGTATATTCCTATTATATACATTAGGAGGTATCACTATGGTTGCTTCTCTGCGCGATGACCGCCCCGCTTTGGTCGGCACCTGGCTCGTTGCCATTCATTCCTTTGTTACGGCTTTTTCCGCCTACGTCGCGATCCGTGACGTGTTACTGGCTACCGAAAACAGCACCGCGACGGTTTTTCTGCTATGTGCGCTTTCGGCAGTTTCCCTGTTGATCTCCCTTACCCCCTGTGGCCTGTTACTGCTCTATTTCCTCAAGCCCTCCCGTGAACGAAAACGCGCAAAACTGGTCGCCTCTGCCTTCTTCATCTGGGCGGTAATGCAGTTGTTGTCTTTGTCCCTCAACCTCATCAACAGTGCCACCGAAGCGGTCGACCCCCTTTCGATCGTGACCACCGCCGTCTATGCCGCCATCTACCTCACCGTCGGCATCGACGCGCTTGTCAACCTTAAATGGAAATACCTATCCTGTATCCTGTTAAGCCTTCGCGCCATCGTACCGATCATCACCTACGGTCAGACCCTGATCATCCTGTTTTCACAGGGCAACGACGTGTTGGCAACGTTCGGCTCCGCCGTTTATGCGTTACTTCTCCCGATCGCACTCGTCTTACTGATCGTCTCCTTCAAAAAAACACAGACTGCTTGACCCCCGAAAGGAATGGTATACATGGGTCGTTCCCGCCGAATCTTCTTTCTGGACGAAGTGCGCGGCTTTTCCCTCATTCTGATGGTGTTTTTTCACGCATTTTTCCTCATCGGCTACACGTACGACGTTGCCTTTTTCCGCGACCTGTTCGATTTCTTCTTCCCCATCCAACCCGTTTTCGCGGGTCTGTTCATCTTCCTCTGCGGTATCTCGTGTAATCTGTCGCACAACAACTTAAGACGCGGTCTGTTGCTGCTCGGCGCGGCGATACTGCTCTCAGGTGTGATGTGGTGCGCCGCTTTCTGGCGGATCACGACGGCAGATACCTGCATCTGGTTCGGTATTCTGCACCTGCTCGCCGTCTGTATTCTGCTCTACACATTTCTGCGCCCCGCCTTATCGCGTATTCCGCCGTGGCTCGGTCTGCTCGTCTGCGCGATTCTGTTCGTTTTATGCTATTCCGTCCCCCCGTCGTTCGGCGGCTACTTCGGTATCCGCGGTCTGTTCACCGTCGCCGTCCCCTCAGCACCGCCCGACCATCCTCTCCTCTACGCGTTGGGATTATGCCCCGTCAGCCCCTGCGGCGACTACGTCCCCCTCCTCCCGTGGCTCTTCTGTTTCTTCGGCGGTACCTTTACGGGTGTGTGGGCAAAACGACGCAAATTCCCCAAATGGACCTACCGCAACCGTTTCCCCGCCCTGTCTTGGCTCGGTCGCCATACCTTGCTCATCTACCTGTTCCACCAACCCGTCCTGTACGTCCTGTGTGAAGCGGTCAACTGGCTGATCAAACGCGTATTTTAAAAACGTCTTGACAATCGTCCTTCGTGTGATACAATCAAGGTGAAATTTCAAAGGCGGTGACAACCATGTTCAACGACTATCTTCAGGAACTGAAAAAGCGGGAATGTCCGCACCCCAAAAAAATGGTCAAGCGCGGTACCCTCGCCGTCGGTGTGGTGGAATCCACCCCCGTCGTCTGGCAAGACCGCTTACTGCGTTTTGAATGGGTCCGTTCCGACGCGTGGGCAGAAGGCAACCACACCAAACGCGACGTCGGTCACTATCATTTCGTCGATATGGAAACCAACCAAGAGGTCGGCAAACCGTTTGCGTTCGGCAACGCGTTCGGTTGCGCGTACGAAGAAAACGGTGTGATGTACGCGCACGGTGTCGGCGGTAACGGCGCACCTTGCAACTATATCGACGTGTATTGGTCATCCGACCTGTGCGAATGGCAGACGCAGCGTGCCATCACCCTGCCCGACGAATTCAACATCTACAACACCTCCGTGTGTAAAGACGATAACGGATACGTAATGGCAATCGAAATAATGGCAAAAGAGGTAGGCACCCCCGCCGCCGAAATCGTCGGCGAACCCTTTACCATCGTGTTCGCACGGTCAACCGATCTGCTCAATTGGGAATTGTTACCAATGGACACGTATCTGTTCTATAAAGAAGCGTACTCCGCCTGTCCGTCGGTTCGCTATTTTGACGGTATGTATTATATGGTGTATCTGGAATTGCTCCCGTTCTACCGTTGCGCACCGTATATCGTGCGCTCCGCCGATCTGATCGAGTTTGAGGTCGCGTTGCTCAATCCGTTTATGCTGTTCTCGGACGAAGATCGTATTCTCGTCAACCCCGACTGGTTTACCGAAGAACAAAAAACCGCCGTCGCCACCGCGATGGACAACAATAACAGTGACGTCGACTTCTGCGAATACAAGGGGAAAACCTGTATCCTATACAGTTGGGGCAACCAACTCGGCAAAGAGTTTTTAGCGTATGCCGAATACGACGGCCCCCTCGACGAATTCCTAAAATCTTTCTTCTAAAAAACGCAAAATACCGTCTGTCACCTTGTGACAGACGGTATTTTTTTAATCATTTCAACTGTTTCACCGCACCGGTCTTTTCAAGCAACCAGAACAAGAACAGACCGCAAACGGTGCAGGCGGCGAATTGTCCGACACCCACCCAAAGCGCATTGAACCAGAACGGTGTGCCGTACACGACCGCCAGTTCTCCGCCGACGATAACCGCATTCACCAATACGGGCGGTATGGTGGATAAAATCGGCAACTTTTTGATCCGCACGTTGCGCAGCCAATAGGTGAGCAGAGCGGCAATACCGGTCGCGGCGGTGCCGAGTAGGACGTCCCACGCACCTGCGGGGTTCGCGCCCATAAACAGACCGATCAGATTGGTCAAAAAGCACCCGAGCGTCAATCCGCCGACCGCCGTCGGGGTGATGACCGGCAATACGGTAAACGATTCAGCAACGCGGAATTGCACGGGACCGAAACTGAGCGGTTGCAACAACAGCGACACCGCCGTGTAGACCGCCGCCAACAACCCGATCTTGGTCAATTGCACGGTAGAAGTATTACTTTTCATCTTATTTCGTAATCACGTCGATGCCCATATACGGACGAAGTACTTCCGGAACGGTGACCGAACCGTCGGCATTCTGGTACTGCTCAACGATCGCGGGAATCACGCGCGAGGTCGCGAGACCGGACGCGTTCAGGGTATGCGCAAACTGCAACTTGCCGTTTTCGTCACGGTACTTGATGTTACCGCGACGCGCTTGATAGTCACGCGCGTTGGACGCGGAACTGACTTCCTTATAGATCTCCATGCTGGGGATCCACACTTCAATATCCGACGTTCTCGCCATCGAGAAGGAGCAGTCCCCCGCCGCCAACTTACTGAGTTGATAGTGCAACCCGAGTTTCTGTACCAACCGCTCGGCTTTGCCGACCAATTCTTCGAACGCGGCGTCCGAACCGTCGGCGGTGGTGTATTGTACTATCTCCACCTTGTTGAACTGGTGACCGCGGATCATACCGCGCTCTTCCGAACGATAACTACCCGCTTCACGGCGGTAGCACGGAGTATACGCGATATATTTGTGCGGCAACTCGTCCATCGTGAGGATCTCGTCGCGATGCAGGTTGACCAATGCCGTTTCGGCGGTCGGCAACATAAATTTACGGTCGGAACTGGTCGGATTTTCGATCCAGTATACTTCGTCCTTGAATTTCGGGAACTGACCCGCCACGTACCCGCAATCGTAGCCGAGCATGTGCGGCGGCAGAATAAACTCGTACCCGTCCGCAATATGTTCGTTGATAAAGAAGTTGAGCAATGCCCATTCCAAACGCGCACCCCAGCCGCGATATACCCACGACCCGTTACCCGCGAGTTTCGCGCCGCGCTCGTAGTCGATCATACCGAGCCCTTCGCACAGGTCCACGTGGTTTTTGAGGGGGAAATCAAACGCGGGTTTGTCGCCAAACACCCGTACCGCCTCGTTGTTCTCTTTACCGCCCGCTTTCAGGTCGGCATCCGGCAGGTTGGGGATGGACAGCAACAATTCCTTCTGTTTGTCTTCCAGTTCGCCGATGGCGACGTCCCCTTCTTTGATCTTCGCGGACAACTCTTTCATCTCCGCCATGATCGCCGAAACGTCTCCGCCCTGCTTTTTAATGATCGGGATCTGCTTCGATGCCGCGTTCTGTTTCGCTTTCAAACCGTCGTTCTCGCCCGAAAGCGCACGACGTTTCGCGTCGATCTCCAGAATCTCGTCGATCACCGCGTCCAGATCCATTTCGCGTTTTTTGACCGCTTCTTTCACAAAATCGGGATTGCTGCGTACTAATTTAATGTCTACCATCGTTATCTCTCCTCTGCCACTTGGTTTGCTAAGATCGTCAGATCGTCTTTTCCGTAAAATTCAATTTGTAACACACCGTTGTCACCTTTGTTGATGACCCGCACCTTTCTGCCTAAACATTCGGTAAGCGCCAATTCCACCTCGTCAAACAGACTGTCGCGCGGTGTATACTCCGCTTTCGGTTTCGGCGGTGCCGCTTTGGCGCTTTTCGCCATCTTTTCAAGCGCACGGACGGACAATTCCTTTTCCACCGCCGTTTTTGCTGCCGCCAACTGCTCCTGCGGTGTTTCAAACGACAACAACGCTCTCGCGTGTCCCGCCGACAACACACCGTTTTTCAGCATATCCGCCAGTTCGGACGGTAAATTCAGCAACCGCAACGCATTCGCAATGGTCGGACGCGACTTGTTGACCGCTTTTGCCGTTTCTTCCTGCGTCAAACCGTATTGTTCCATCAAGGTACGGTACCCGTACGCTTCTTCCATCGGGTTTAAGTCCTGCCGTTGCAGGTTTTCGATCAACGCGATCTCCGCCGCCTCTCGGTCGGACAACTCCCGTATCACGACGGGAACTTCGGTAAGCCCCGCCATACGTGCGGCGCGGTACCGCCGCTCACCCGCCACGATCTGGTACCCGCCGTTTGTCAGCGGCCGCACCAGCAACGGTTGCAACACACCGTGTTGCGCGATGGATGCCGCCAGATCTGCGAGCGCCCCGTCCTCAAAGTGACGGCGCGGTTGCGCTTTGTTCGGTTCCAGTTCGGTAATGCGAAGGGACACGGTCTTTCCTTGTTCTTCTACGGCATTTTCGGCAAACAACGCTTCCAGCCCTTTGCCGAGACCGCCAATTTTACCTGCCATACAGACCTCCTCCTTATACTTCCATAATCATATCGCGTTTGCTACAAAAATCAACCTTTTTCGATCAATTCCGTCGCCAATTGTTCATATGCACGTGCGCCTTTCGAGGAACGATCGTAATAATTGATCGGTTTACCGAAACTCGGTGCTTCGGACAACCGCACACTGCGCGGAATAGGTGTGGAAAACACCTTGCGCGGAAAGAATTTTTTAACCTCAGACACAACCTGTTGTGTTAAGTTGAGCCGTCCGTCATACATCGTGAGGAGTACACCCTCCAAATCGAGTTGCGCATTGTACAGCCGTTTGACCTGTCGCACGGTCGCCATCAACTGCGACAACCCTTCCAACGCGTAGTATTCGCACTGGATGGGTACGATCAAAGTATCGGCGGCGCACAACGCATTGAGAGTCAACAGACCGAGTGACGGCGGACAATCGATGAAAATGTAATCGTACTCCCCTCTCACCTGCGCCAACACCGCTTTCAAACGGTTTTCGCGCCGTGCGATCTCGACGAGTTCAATCTCCGCACCTGCCAGTGCCATTCCGGCAGGTAACACGTCCACGTTCCGATATGCCGTGTGTTGCAACACCTCTTTTACCTGCGCCGTGCCGATCAGCAGTTCATAGGTCGAAAGTGCGCCCTGTTTTTTGGCAATTCCCATTCCGCTGGTCGCGTTCCCCTGCGGGTCAATGTCCACCAACAAGGTGCGTTTTCCCTGCGCGCCCACACACGACGTCAGGTTTACGGTCGTTGTGGTCTTTCCCACACCGCCTTTTTGATTGACGACCGCGATGATCTTGCCCATGCTCTTCTCCCCTCTTCCTTCTCCGTACGGTACCTACACAGTATAGCACAATTTTTCCGCAGTGAAAAGAGGAATTTTGTAAAAACACGTATTAACTTTCAAATTTTTATTTTCGCAGAAAAATACCCTATGTTTCACGTGAAACATAGGGCATTTGTGAATGATGTTCACTTTTTCGGCGTTTCACGTGAAACATTACCCCTCTTCTGTGGTAAATGTCACGGTAAGGCCGTACGACGGAACGGATAACGAGCGCGGCGCACCGCTTTTGGTGTCATACTCATAGGTATACTCGATTCCGTTTTGCGATCCGCTCACCGTGACGGTGTCTCCGCTTTCGGTTGTGGTACCGCCGCCGCTCGCGACTTCGTCCAGCACGCGAATCACCATTTCTCCCAACGCACTCTCGGGCAACGCGGACGGGGTGACCTGAAAGGTCATATCGTGATACCGTACCTCTACCGCCTCTCCGTCCCATACAACCACTACATCTTGTAGTGTATCGGGATACGAGAACGCAAGTTGTAGCGTTCCGGCGGTATATCGGGTCAGCGTACCTTTCGCCTGCATCTCCCCGTACCGTGCGGTAAAGTCACACGAAAAGTCGGTGGTAACGGGCGGCGCGGCAGATTGTTTTCGACATCCTGCAAAAAGGAAAACGGTCACGCAGAACAACCACGTGACCGCAACTGCTTGTAGACGCCGTTGCATCGTATTCACTCCTGCTGTTCCAATTGTAGAAACAGAGGCGGTAACCCATCGATCAGATCGGATGCCATCAGCGACCGCTGCGAAAGACGTTGTGCCGCAAGGTCACCCGCCGCACCGTGCAGATACACACCGCAGACGGCGGCATCGCGCGGTGAAAACCCCTGCGCCAAAAAACTGCCGATCATTCCCGCGAGTACATCGCCGCTGCCGGCGGTCGCCATACCCGCGTTGCCGCTCTCGTTGTGCCAAAACACACCGTTTTCGTCCGCAATTACCGTGCGATGACCCTTTAACACCAAGACGGCGCGCAACATCGTTGCCGCTTTTACCGCCGCCGCATCACGGTCACGCTGTACCTGTTCGACCGAACACCCCAGCAACCGCGCCATTTCGGCGGGATGCGGTGTGACGATCAACGGCGGCTCCCCTGTTTCCCTTACAGGTATATGCAGGGAAAGCGCGTTTATACCATCCGCGTCCAACACGACGGGGACGGCGGCTTGTTGCAACAAGGTATGTACCGCCAAAACGGTGTTCTCCCCCGTTCCCGCACCGCATCCGATCACCATTGCGGTCGCGCGTTTCTGAAAACGACGGATATCGGCAAGAGCCGACAGATCGATCCCGTTTTCGTCCGCGTCAAACGGTAAAAACACCGCTTCGGGCACGGCAGAAGCCACGAGCGGGTAGATACTCTTCGGCAACGCACACGTGCAAAGCCCTACCCCACTGCGGTAAGCGGCTTTGGCGCACAAGGCGGCGGCACCCGCCATCCCGTAACTGCCGCATACGGTCAGTAACGTGCCGTACGTCCCTTTATGACTGTCCGCCGCGCGTTTTTGAAAACGATCGGCGATCGGTTTCGGGAAGATCATACTGCCACCGCCGTTCATTCTTTATCCCATACCACTCGGACGGGACCGGACAATCCCTTACGGAACTCTTCCGCTACCCGCTCGTTGGGTTCAAATACCACCAGCGTTTGACCGCGTTTTTTACTGTGATAGGTAAAATACCGCAGATTTTCAGCTTTTAACGAGGACGCGGTCATCACAAAACGGTCGATCTTGCGATTTTGCCACTGTTCGGGACGATAGCGCCCCGCGTCTTCGATCTTCGCGCCGCGTACCGACACGATGCGTTTGCGCTTGCGGCGGGAAATGATCACGTCGATGTCCACGTCACCGTTGGTGATACAATACTCAAACTCGATGTTTTGTTGAATGATGATCCACCAAGCACCCGCGATCACACCGATCCACGCAAACGGGATGAGTGAAAACAACAACGCGCTCGACATCATCAACATCGTCAATGCGAACAACAACACCAATCCAAGCACCACCGTCATCACGATAATGCCGCCCTCTTTCCCCTCTTTACGTTTCGCTACGATCTGTTCGATAAACGTATCCATCGCGATCATCTCCTTTTCTTTGCTTTATTCTGAACCGCTTTTTGCTTTTTGCGGTTGTATTCGATGTTATATAAGATATACGCGATAAACAACACACCGATCAGGACGAGCGCCGCTACCGTCCAACCCGAAAACAGGATATTACGGATACTGCGCCAGGTCGCATACAGGAAACTGTACGACGCGCTTTCCCCCGTCACCAGCGCAACCGACCCCACCAACTCGTCACCGTGGTAGAGTTCCAGTCTTCCCATCGCTTCCCCCGCCTTAACGGGCGCAGAAAGCAACTCTTTATCGTACACCACCCGTCTGGTGAGGGCGGAAACGTCCAGGTCGCTCGATAACACGGTGAAAAAATCTTGCGACGGTACCAGCGGAACGGTATCTTTATCGGGACAGTTCTCTACCGCGATCCGCGCGACAGGTTCGTTCTTCCGTGCCAACATCTCGTACGAGAAATCCAGCAACCCCCAACGGATCAACCGACGGGCATCCGCATACGCGTTGAACACGACGTTTCCGTCCTCATCCTTGCGCGCGGCACCCATCACCACCGTCATATACTCGTACCCGTCTTTACCGCCGTACTCCACCACACTGGTCTCGGTCAGCGTTCCCCCCGCCTTTCCGCCGACGGCATAGGTGTAAAACGCACCACTATTCACCCGCAACATCTCGTTACTGGTCGGCCAACTGCGCGCCTTTCCGCCCGATACGGGGTTCGCGGTATACTGTGTCAGTTCAAATGCCGACTGTAACAACGGATATTCCCGCGCGTAACGGGTAAAGGTCATCACGTCCCGCGCCGACATATACTGCCCTTCTTCGTTTAAACAGGTCACGTTGGTAAAATGCGAATTCTCGCAACCGAGTTCCTGCGCAAAGGCATTCAACCCCTCCACAAACGCTTCGGGTGTCCCCGACAATGCCACCGCAAGCGTGACTGCGCAATCCGCCGCCGTCTGCAACGCGCATACGGTGATTAGATCGCGCAACGTCCACGTTTCACCGAAATTCATCAGCGCCACGTGTAACCCCGTTCCCGCCACGTAATGGTTAAACAACGTCAGCGAATATGCCGCCGTCGTCTTGTCGATGTCGATGTGGTTATCGGTCACCAGTTTCATCGCATAACCGAGCATCGCCACCCGCATCAATGCCCCCGGTTGATACCGCGTATCCGCGCTTTTCTCGTACAACACGACGTCCTGCTCGGCGCGGACACCCAGATACATCATCATCGCAGACGGCGCCGAAATGCGGTCGTCTTCCTCTTCGGGATATTCATATAAAATGGCTTTGGCGGAAACCGTCATCGGTAATGCTGAAAACATCACAACGCACAGTATCACCGCACCGATACGTTTCAGTATCTTCATCAACTTCTACCTCAATCATCAAATCGCAACTCGGTATGATCGCATACCTCGTTTATTTTATCCCGCAACCGCACGAAATCCTCAAATGCCATCGGTTTTTGATTGGGATTTCGCAGGATCGCGGCGGGATGGAACATCCCCATATACCACACGCCGTCCTTTTCAAAGAACTGACCGTGTTGTTTGGTCACCTTAAAATCCTCACCGATCATCCGAAACGCCGCGATCCTGCCCAGACATACCACGATCTTCGGCGAAAGCAGTCGAATCTGCGTTTCTAACCACTTGTTACACGCCGCCTGTTCTTCCGGCAACGGATCACGGTTTTTGGGCGGACGGCATTTCACCATATTCGCAATATAAATGTTGTGTTTGCGGGACAATCCCACCGCTTCCAACATGGTATCCAGCAGTTTTCCGCCTCTGCCGACAAACGGTTCCCCCTGCAGATCCTCGTTTTCACCGGGCCCCTCCCCGATAAATAACACTTCCGCGTTGGGATTTCCCGTCCCGAACACCACCTGTGTCCGCGTTTCACACAACCCGCAATCGCGGCATCGTAAACAATCCTGTTTTAATTGCTCCCATTCGGTATACATCTCGGTTCTCCTTTCCTTGACAAACCTCGCAGAATGTGCTACCATCTTACAGAAGATTATATATAAGAGGTGTCATATATGGCAAAACAAATTTTAGTCGAAACGTCCGCCCGTCACGTTCACCTTTCTCAGGAACATCTGGATATTTTGTTCGGTAAAGGCTATCAACTGACGGTCAAAAAAGACCTTTCGCAACCCGGTCAGTTCGCCTGTGCCGAACGCGTCGAAGTAGTCGGCTCCAAAAAAAGTCTGGCAGGTGTCAGCATCTTAGGTCCTGTCCGCCCCGCTTCTCAGGTGGAAATCTCCCTCACCGACGCCCGTTCGATCGGTGTCAACGCACCCATCCGTGAATCGGGCGATATCGCCGGTACCGGCAGTTGCAAACTGGTCGGCCCGTGCGGTGAAGTGGAACTCACCGAAGGTGTCATCGCCGCCAAACGTCATATCCATATGACCCCCGCCGATGCCGCTGAATTCGGTGTTGCCGACAAAGACGTGGTCAGCGTTCAGGTCGATACCGACGGCCGCGCCCTCACCTTCGGCGACGTGGTCGTCCGTGTCAGCGAGAAATTTGCTCTCGCGATGCACATCGATACCGACGAATCCAATGCCGGTTGCGTGACCCCCACCACCATGGGTACGCTCATTAAATAATCTCGCTTTTTCTCCGCCCTTGACCGCTCGGTCAAGGGCATTTTTTTATACGTTCGCTATTTTCCGACACAAAACCGTGAAAAGATCCCGTCCACCACCGTGTCGGTGGTACGCTCACCCGTCAGTTCCAGTATCGCGTCGAGCGCGCCGTCCACACTCACCGACACCGCGTCTGCGGTCATACCGCTTCGCAACGCGTCGAGTGCTTCCTCCACACACACAAGCCCCCGCCGCGCGCAATCGCGTTGCCGCTCGGTCGCGAGTACCGGCTGTTCACCCGTCAACCCGTTGACCCCCGTCACAGCTTCCACCGCCGCGATCAGATCCTGTAATCCCGTTCCGTCTTTGGCATCGGTATATACTGTGTGTTGAATATTATCCTCAATATACTTATTGTCAATTTTTTGTTCCAGTTGTTGCTTGTTGACCACCGCGATGACCGTGTGATCGGCGAGATCGCGGATGAGATCGCGGTCGTCGGGGGAGAGGGGACGCGAACCGTCAAACACCGCCAACACCAGTTGCGCCTCGGCAAGACGGGAACGCGACCGCTTGACACCGATCGCTTCCACCGTGTCGTCGGTATCGCGCAGACCCGCCGTGTCCGACAACCGTAAGCAAACGTTACCGAGCCGCACCGTTTCTTCCACGATGTCGCGGGTGGTACCCGCAATATCGGTCACGATACTGCGCTCACACCCCGAAAGCAGGTTCATCAAGGTGGATTTGCCCACGTTGGGGCTGCCGACGATCACCGTGTTGATCCCTTCACGCAGCACCCGTCCCGCATCGTAGGTGGCAAGCAGGGTGTGTAACCCGTTTTGCACCTCACACAAGGTCGTCTGCAACGCTTCGGGTTGCAGATCGGGGATATCGTCGTCGGGATAATCGACAAACGCGGAAAATTGCGCTTGCAATCCCACCAACTTTTCTTTCAGTTGCTGTAACCGCTTGAAGATCGCGCCTTCTTTGGCGGCAAGAGCCGTTTTCGCCGCGAGTTTCCCATCGGCGGCAATCAGCGCGGTGACCGCTTCGGCGCGGGTAAGATCCAACTTGCCGTTTAAAAAGGCTCGTTTGGTAAATTCACCCGCCGAGGCAGGGGAGGCACCCGCTTCCAATACCGCGCGAAGCACCCGTTGTAACAGATACACACCGCCGTGACAGGAAAATTCCACCACGTCTTCACCCGTATAACTGTGCGGTGCGCGGAAAACCGTCGCCACACACTCGTCAATGTCACCGTCCGCATCCGCTACAAACCCGTAAGCGGCGGTATAGCCTTTCAGGTCGCACAACGCGCGACCTTGTGAAAGCGGACGGAATACCCGCGCCGCGATCTCGATCGCGCCGTTTCCCGAAATGCGTATTACACCGATCCCGCCCATCCCAATGGGGGTCGCGATCGCCGCAATCACCGACATACGTATCCCGTCCTTTCGTTTCAGAAAAGGCGATTCCCCCTTGGCGGAGAATCGCCTTTTTCGGTTTATTCGTTGGTCGTCTCTTCAGCAGTTGCCTGTTCGGCGGCTTCGCCTTCCGGTTCGGCAGGTGCTTCTGCCATCGATACGATGCGGGTATCGTCTTTGAGGGTCATCACCCGCACACCCTTCGACGGGCGGCGGCATTGACGGATCTCGGATACCGGCATACGAATGATGATACCGCCCGACGAGATCAGAATGATATCGTCGGTCAGGTCGACCGCGCGAATTCCCGCGACCGCACCGTATTCGTCGGTGTGGTAGTTGGTAAGACCCTTACCGCCGCGCGACTGGATACGATAGTCGGAGAACTCGCTGACACGACCGTAACCCGTTTCGGTAACGGTGAGCAACAACTTGCTCTCGTCACGCGGCACCATACCGACCACTTCGTCGCCGTCGCTGAGCGCGATCGCGCGTACACCACGCGCCGTACGTCCCACCACACGGGCGTCGTTTTCGTCAAAGCAGATCGCCATACCGCCACGGGTCGCCACTAACAACTGTTGACACCCGTCGGTCATCTGCACCCACGCGAGTTCGTCGCCTTCGTCGAGGTCGACCGCGATCAACCCGCTCTTACGCGCGTTGGAGAACGCATCCAGACGGGTACGCTTGATCACACCGTGACGGGTGACCATACACAGATACTTGTCGGGATCAAAGGCGGGTACGCGGATCATCGCAGTCACCTTCTCACCGTTTTCGATGGGGAGGAGGTTGATGATGTTGGTTCCCTTAGCAGTACGACTGCCTTCCGGCACCTCATAGCATTTTAAGCGATACACTCTGCCCGCCGACGTAAAGAACAATACCAGATCGTGACTGGAACACATAAACATCGTTTCGGTGATATCCTCTTCACGGGTCGCCATACCGCGAATCCCTCTGCCGCCGCGATGTTGCGTTTCGTACTGGCTCATCGGTTGCCGTTTGATGTAACCGAGTTGCGACATAGTCAATACGCAATCTTCCACGGGGATCAGATCTTCAATATCCACTTCACCCGATACCATCGAGATCTCGGTACGACGCTCGTCACCGTATTTGTCGCGCATCTTCTGGCATTCGTCTTTCACGATATCGCGGATCTTCTGTTCGTCGGCTAATATCCCCTCGTATTCGGCGATCTTTGCGCGCAATGCCGCCAATTCATCTTCGATCTTCTGCCGTTCCAGACCGGACAATTGACCGAGTCGCATCTGCACGATGGCGGTCGCCTGTACTTCGTCAAACGAGAACCGCTCCATCAACCGCTCTTTCGCGTGACTCTGGTCTTTAGACCCACGGATAATATTGATCACTTCGTCGATGAAATCCACCGCCGTCTGCAACGCTTCCACAATGTGGGCGCGTTCTTTTGCTTTACGCAGATCGAAGATGGTACGACGGGTGATGACTTCGCACTGGAACTTGATATACTCTTCCAGCATCTCTTTCAAGGTAAGAATACGGGGAACCCCGTTCACCAGCGACAACATGATCGCGCCGAAGGTCACCTGCATCTGGGTATACGCAAACAGTTGATTCAGCACCACCTGCGGATTGGCATCCTTTTTCAGGTCGATAACCACACGCATCCCTTCACGGCTGGAATGGTCGACCACGTCGCGGATACCTTCCACGCGTTTTTCGTCCGCCAATTCGATGATGGATTTTACCAGAGTCAGTTTGTTCACCTGATACGGGATCTCGGTGATCACGATCCGATAACGGTCGTTATGCTCCTCAATCTCGGTCTTCGCACGTACGGTGATCTTACCGCGACCGGTCGCGTACGCCGCTCGAATACCCGAATACCCCATAATGACACCGCCGGTCGGGAAATCGGGTCCCTTGATATGCTCCATGATCTCCGGCAACCCCGCATCGGGATTGTCGATCAACATGCAGATAGCATCCACCACTTCACACAGATTGTGCGGAGGAATGTTGGTCGCCATACCGACCGCAATACCCGACGACCCGTTCACCAGCAGGTTCGGGAAACGGGAGGGGAGAACCACGGGTTCTTTCAAACGGTCGTCGTAGTTGGGCATAAAATCGACCGTTTCTTTCTCGATATCCGCGAGCATATCGAGTGCCATTTTACTCATACGGGACTCGGTATAACGATACGCCGCAGGAGGATGTCCGTCGATCGAACCGAAGTTACCGTGCCCGTCAACCAACGGATACCGCAAGGAAAAATCCTGCGCCATACGCACCATCGCGTCGTAAACGGACGAGTCACCGTGCGGATGGTACGCACCAAGCACCGCGCCCACCGTGTCCGCGCATTTACGATAGGGCTTGTCCGGTGTCAACCCGCGTTCGTGCATCGTGTACAGAATACGGCGGTGTACCGGTTTAAACCCGTCCCGTACGTCCGGAAGTGCCCGCGCCACGATAACCGACATCGAGTATTCCAAGAAACTTTCTTTCATTTCCTTTTCCAAAACGACGTTGATCAGCTTGGATTGGACGGTATTTTGTTCATCCATTGGTCTTATCTCCTTTTATTTTCTCTGCATCCTCGATATACTTGTACGGAACCGTTACCGTGTTTCCGTTCGAAAAGGTGAGGAGCAATGCTTTTTTTGTCGTTTGCCGACGAACACGACTGTTCATCGCAAAATAACTGTTCCCGTTTGCGAAAACGGCGATCCCGTCACGCGTAAATGCGATGGATAACGGGATTTTTTTGATCGGCCGTGCGGCAAACAATACGGTTAATAAAAACCCGATCACCGCAAACCCGCCGCAGAACAACAGCAGATCGACAACGTATATGTCGGTAATACTGAGAATTTTCGTAAAGACGGTCGCGCAAATGAGCGCTGCGGGTAACACCAGTTTCCCGTACAATCCGCGAATACGGGTCATACCCGCTCGCGAAACCCCACCGTCGCGCCACACCGCTTGTGCACGGGTGATCACCGTGTCATCGTTCTCAAACACCGGTAACGGCAGGGGAGAGTCAAGCCGTCCGCAAAGCGTTCCCTTTTTACGGTAACACGCGTTTTGATCGTGCTCCAACAGGTATATCCGCAGATCGTCAGCCTGCTCGGCGGTGAGATCCGCCGCGCGAAAGAACACCTCTGTGTCATTCGTTTCGAGTAAAACCCCGTACGGTGTTTCCACGCAAACGGTGATGTCCTTCCAGTACAACGTTTTTTCCGAGCGGCAATCGGTATACACCACCCGATCATCGTACAACGAGAACATACACCCGAAAAACAACAATGCCTTATCCGCTTGTTCGTCGTACCATTCGGTCTGTAACCGTACCCGCGCACGGTGTCTTTCCGAAAACGGGAACCAGATCAGTATCGCCGCCGCAAAATCCACCATCGCGGTAACCATCATCGCCGCGGTATTGTTATCGGCAGTCGGATACAGACAGGCTTCCCACGCAAACAACAATGCCGTAAGTACCAGTAATACACCGACCGCGCGGCGCAAACTGCTTTGAAGTTTTTGACGGTATTCCCGTTCCTGCCAGGACAAAAACCGCCCCGCCAGTAACATATACAAGCCTTGCGTGTTGTGTTCCATACAGTTTACTCCATGTGTTGGTCGGTAATACGGCGCAACTCATCCATATCGTCAATACACCGTTTCGGAATACTGACCAGTTTATCGATCGCGTAATAGTCAACGTACGAAGGACGCTCCACCGCACGGGTCACGCGTGACCACGGAATACGGGTGCGTTTCTGTTCCCCCGCCATCCTCGTACAACATATCGCCTGTTCGGTCAGGGTAACGGTGATCTTTAATACCTCGCCGTCCGTCACTTTGATCGCGCGTTTAAACCCGATCCGCGTGGTGAAAAACGGAATCAGTACGCTTAGCAATATCGCTAAACAGAAGACGGGAACCGCCATCGTTTCAAATAACAGGTACGCGATCATCGCCGCACCGGCAGATACCAGTACCTTTTGCGGTAACGTTTCTTTGATTCCCTTAAAAATCGAGTCATCCAACAGGTCGAACGCTTCTTTTTCGGTATATTCCACCGAAACGGTGAGAAGCTGATCTTCCTGCGGCATCACCAAAGAGGGGAGAGGGAGCCGTTTTGCCGTCCCCGCGACCAGTTTCCCGATCATTCGACGACGTTCGGCAGGAATGTTCAGACACGCGAGTTCACGGATCGCGTCGGCATCCTGTTCGGTCAGACAACGTGCGGGAATGACGATCGACCGCCCTTGCGCCGCACAAAAGATCATCATATCGGGCGCTTCAATAAACAACGGGCAGTTGTAATAGGAAATAGAGGTCACCCCTGCCGCCGTCGTCTTTTGAATGTCGATCGCGCCGACGTGTAATACACCGTCAAACGAATACCCGCTGAACAGCGTTTTATCATAACTTTGTGCAGCCAGTTTTTTCTGCATCTCAGGATAACGGAACACGGTGGTGATCTCCACCACGATCAGTAAAACCAACAACCCCAGCAACGCAAAATCGGGTGTGCCGTTTTGTTTGAGATCCGCAAGGAAAAACAACACGCACAAAATCAGCATTGCCGCCGACAACAGTCCGCTTCCGAAAAACAGACCGCTCGCGCCCGATCGCTTAGATACCAACTCCTGCGAACGGACGTACTCTTCCCTTGACAAAGCCACACCGCATTCAAAAGGTAATGTTTCTTTCATATCAGATATCCAGATTCTTGACGTATTGGGCATTCTTTTCAATAAATTCGCGACGAGGTTCCACCTTATCACCCATCAGAATGGTAAAGATCTCGTCTGCCGCCACCGCGTCTTCCAATTCGACGCGAAGCATCGTACGGAACGCGGGATCCATCGTGGTCTCCCACAACTGTTCGGGGTCCATTTCACCAAGACCTTTATAGCGTTGTACGTCCGCGTTACCGCCGAGTTCGGCAATATACGTGTCGCGTTCCGCGTCGGTAAACGCATATCGCGCCTGTTTGCCTTTTGACACTTTATACAACGGCGGTTGCGCAATGTACACGTGTCCTTCCTCGATCAGCGGCCGCATATAGCGGAAGAAGAAGGTCAAAAGCAGGGTACGGATGTGCGAACCGTCCACGTCGGCATCCGCCATAATGATGACTTTGCCGTACCGCAACTTCGATACGTCAAAATCGTCCCCGATCCCGCAACCGAGCGCAATGACCACGGGCGTCAACTTATCGTTGCCGTATACCTTATCGATACGCGCCTTTTCCACATTGAGCATCTTACCCCACAACGGGAGAATTGCCTGGAAGTTACGGTCACGTCCCTGAATGGCGGAACCGCCTGCCGAGTCACCCTCAACGATATACAGTTCGGTGCGTTCCGCGTCTTTCCATATACAATCCGCAAGTTTATCGGGCATACGGGTGGCGGACAGACCGCTCTTTTTCCGTTCCAGTTCACGGGCACGCTGCGCGGCTTCACGCACACGCGCGGCATTGATGGATTTTTCAAGGATCCCCTTCGCAACGGCAGGATTTTCTTCCAGATACGGAACCAATTTTTCGTTGAGCAACTGGGTAACCAGCGTACCCATCGCCGTGTTACCTAATTTCGCTTTGGTCTGTCCTTCAAACTGCGCGTCTTTCAGTTTTACACTGATGACCGCCGCCAGACCTTCGCGCACATCGTCGCCTTTCAGGTTGGAATCTGCGTCTTTCAGCATACTGTGACGACGCGCATAATCGTTGAGAATACGGGTGATGGCATTTTTAAATGCGTTTTCGTGGGTACCGCCGTCCACCGTATGAATGTTATTGGCAAACGAAATGATGTTTTCGTTGTAACTGTCGTTATACTGTAACGCGACCTCGGCGATGGAATCGCCGTTTGCGGTGGTGAGGTGAATGACATCCTCGTGCAACGCAATATGACCGCGCGTTTTATTCATAAATTCCACAAACGACGAGATACCGCCCTCATAGCAGTACTCTTCCGACACGATCGCCTCTTCGTTGCGGCGGTCGGTGAGGGTGATCTTCAGTCCCGCATTCAAAAATGCTTGCTCGCGCAACCGTTTTTGCAGTACTTCAAATTCGTATTCGGTCGTTTCGGTAAAGATCTCGGCATCCGCCTTAAAACGGATAAACGTACCGTCGCAATCGGCTTTCCCGATCACCGTCAGATCGTTGACCGCCACGCCGCGTTCAAACCGTTGCGCGTGGACCTTTCCTTCACGGGAGATCTCCACTTCCAACCATTCGGACAACGCGTTAACGACCGACGAACCCACGCCGTGCAGACCGCCGGATACCTTGTACCCGCTTCCGCCGAATTTACCGCCGGCGTGCAACACGGTCAACACCACCGTGACGGTGGGGATCCCCAGTTTTTCATTGATACCGACAGGGATACCGCGCCCGTTATCGCGCACGGTGATCACGTTATCGGGCAGAATATCCACCTCAATATGGGTACAGAAACCGGCGAGCGCCTCGTCGATCGAGTTGTCAACGATCTCATACACCAGATGGTGCAGACCGCGCGGACCGGTCGAGCCGATATACA
>CAYSPZ010000017.1:0-27636 GCA_964433065.1 uncultured Eubacteriales bacterium
TCTTCAGGTACCGTCATAATCGTCCCTGATAACTTAGGTTTACAATCCGAAGACCTTCTTCCCTCACGCGGCGTTGCTGCATCAGAGTTTCCTCCATTGTGCAATATCCCCCACTGCTGCCTCCCGTAGGAGTCTGGGCCGTGTCTCAGTCCCAATGCGGCCGATCAACCTCTCAGTTCGGCTACCGATCGTCGCCTTGGTGGGCCGTTACCCCACCAACCAGCTAATCGGACGCGAGCCCATCTCTCAGCGAATTGCTCCTTTGGTATCCAGATGATGCCATCCGAATACGTTATGCGGTATTAGCGTTCGTTTCCAAACGTTATTCCCCACTGAGAGGCAGGTTGCTCACGCGTTACTCGCCCGTCCGCCACTAAGTTTAACATGACTTCAACCGAAATCTCCGTCTCGTTAAACTCCGTTCGACTTGCATGTGTTAGGCACGCCGCCAGCGTTCGTCCTGAGCCAGGATCAAACTCTCTAAAAAATCGTATATACACTCCGTTTCCGAAGTATCTATCATCTTTTAGAGCTTTTGTTAGCTCTTATCGACGCTTTGCGTCGCTTCGTCAATTTCTCATTGACCGGATCCTTTCGAATCTCGTGTAAATTAACGGGTAGTTAATTCTTTCTTGTCTTACATTGTTTAATTTTCAAGGTCCTTTGCTCATACCCCGTTTCGGGGGAGAGCCTTACTATAATAACACCATAAAAAACGTTTGTCAATCCGTTTTTTTAAATTTTTTGAAGATTTTTTTATTTTTTCTTCAAAAGGCGTTTTATACTTTCAACCGCTCCCCTACCGCACAACAATAGAGTGACAATGCACAGCAAAATCTGCCATAACCAGACAAACGGCACCTCAAAGAGCAAAAGTAACGTTTGCGCCAGTAAAAGCACCGTGCATCCGATCAACCGACCGAAATCCCAACGGATGCGGATATACCGTCGCGTATCCAGCAAACGAATAACAAAAACGACCAGATAGCAAAGCAACGTTGCCGCTGCCGCACCATTAACACCGTACTGCGGGATCCACAAAAGATTGAACACGATATTCAGCACGGCACTGATCGCCGCCGTTACCAGTGAACGAATACTTTTCTTTTCAACCATATATATACTGCCGAGGAAGTTGACCATACACGTGAAGACCATCGCGATGACCAACAACGGGATGTACCGCCAAGCCTCGTAGTATTTGGGATCAAACAGCACGTGCGGAATGACCATTGTGAACGCAATAACGACCGATGCCATCGCAAACAACAACATACTGTACGCTGACATCACGCGGGTATAAAACGTATCGCGATCCTCTTCTTCGGTAACCGCTGAGATCTGCCACGCGTCGATAAAAATACCCGACGCTAGCATAATGAAGGAAGGAATCTTATATGCCGCGGCATATAATCCATTATACTCTTCTCCCCAAACGGCCGCCACAATGTATCGGTCGGAAACGTTGGTGATCCACCATAAGATACTGTTGGGAATCATCGGCACCGCATATTTGAGCATCGATTTGGACACCGAACGATCCAACGCACGAAAATTGACAAACCGATGCAACCGTGCCACAGTAAACAGAAATACGACCGAGAGCGCATCCGAGCAAACGATGGAGAAGATGTACCCAAATACACCCCATTTAAAAACAACCAAAAACAACACGTTGAATGCAATGGTGGTCAAGGTGCTGAGAATACCGTCGATCGCAAACAATTTGACGCGGTTTTGTGTGCGAACAAACTGCGCGCATAACGACCGCAGCGACGACATCAACACAAACAGGCACAACAGACCGACGTTACCGGAAAGCAGATCAATACCGTTTAAAAACGGCGACGCAGCCAGCAGTAGAACGAATCCCAATCCAAGTGAGAGAAGTCCCGTGGTAAACACGTCGCTTTTGCGAACACCCTTATCCAGACCAAACCGCACGACCGCATTGGTGATCCCCAGAGTGACAAGCGGCAACAACAGATTCCCGCTCTGTTGAATAAGATCAGTCACACCGTACTGTGACTGTTCGAGCACCGCGGTATATAAACGTGTCAGGAAAAAGGTCAGCAATTTTGAACTGAACGTACCGACCGCAAAAATAGCGGTATTGGATACCAGTCGTTTATACTTATCCATATTGTCGTCACCCCCATTTTGGTTTCTATTGTTTTAGAATACCCACATTCGGTCAAGATGTCAAGCAAAAAGGTTGTCGAAAATTCTTGCGTATTCTTATAATATGTGTTAAAATACGGTCGCAACATACGTATGGAGCGTGATATCTATGCAAGAAATTTTGAACAAGATCGGTTTCATTTGTGATATGGACGGTGTCATCTATCACGGCAACCGTATATTGGACGGCGTACGCGAGTTCGTCAACTGGATGATCGAAAACGACAAAAAGTTCGTCTTTCTGACCAACAGTCCCGAACGCACTCCCCACGAACTCAGTATGAAACTGGAACGAATGGGTCTGACCGTTTCGGCGGATCATTTTTACACCAGTGCGATGGCGACGGCGGAGTTTTTACATAGTCAAAACCCGCAAAGCACCGCTTACGTGATCGGCGAAGCCGCCCTCACCAAAGCACTGTACGATCAACACATCTATATGAACGACGTAAACCCCGACTACGTAGTGGTCGGTGAAACCAGAACCTACAGTTTCGAGAAGATCGAAAAAGCGATCGAACTCGTATTGAAAGGTGCTAAGTTGATCGGCACCAACCCCGATATCACCGGCCCGTCGGAACACGGCATCGTTCCCGCTACCGGCTCTCTCATTGCCCCTATCGAGATCGCTACCGGTCGTAAAGCGTATTTTGTCGGCAAACCCAACCCGTTAATGCTTCGACACGGATTGAAACGCTTAAATTGTCACAGTGAAGACATCGCGTTCATCGGCGACCGTATGGACACCGACATTATTGCGGGTATCGAATCCAACGTCGATACGGTACTGGTATTGTCCGGTGTCACCGCGCTCGACGATATCAACAAGTTCCCCTATCGTCCCAAATATATTTTAAACGGTTTGGTCGATTTAGTGTAAAAAAATTCAAAATTTTTTTCAATTTAACACTTTACTTTGCTAACACGATGGTGTATAATGGTGTCAACATACAAAAAAGAGAGGGAATTTTTATGAAAAAGCATTTGGCTCTTCTGCTCGCCGTATTGATGGTATTCGGTATGACCGCTTGCGGTGGCGCAAACAAAAGTGATATGGAATACGTAAAGGAAAACGGCAAACTCATCGTCGGTATCACCGATTTTGCGCCGATGGATTACGAAGAAGTTGAAAACAGCGGCGAATGGATCGGTTTTGATGCCGATATGGCGAAGAAATTTGCCGAGCATCTGGGCGTTGAGGTCGAGTTTATCGAGATCAACTGGGCAACCAAAGCGACCACACTCGAAACGAAAGTCATCGACGTGGTGTGGAACGGTATGACCATCACCGACGAAGTTAAAGGGTTGATGGGTGTCAGTGATCCGTACTGCAAGAACGCTCAGGTTGTGGTTATGAAAGACGATATCGCCGCCAACTACACCACCGCCGACAGTTTGAAGACCGTGTCTTTTGCCGTTGAAGACGGCTCGGCGGGTGCCAAAGCGTTGGATGCACTCGGCATCACCTACACCGCTTGTGACGATCAGGCGAAAGCATTGATGGAAGTGGCTTCCGGCAGTTCGCAGGCTTGCGTGATCGACTTGTTGATGGCAGGCGCAATGATCGGTGGGGGTACCAGTTATCCTACGCTCGTCACCGGTTTGGAATTGACTTCCGAAGAGTACGGCGTCGGTTTCCGCAAGGACAGCGATCTGATCGCCGAATTCAATAAATTCTGGAAAGCTGCTTACGATGATGGAACGGTTACCCAAGTGGCTACCACTTACGGCATCGCTAAAAACATCATCGAGAAATAAGTAAATCACCGACACACCGTAGGGGCTATCCGAAAGGTTAGCCCCTATCGTTTGTTTCGTATTAGGAGCGTATCAATTATGTCATTTTGGGATGTTACCTTTTCGCTGTTAAAAGGTTTGGAAACGACCGGCAGGTTGTTTTTTCTGACCTTGTTATTTGCACTTCCGCTCGGTCTGCTCATTTGTATGGCTACCACCACAAAGTTCACACCGCTTCGTTGGTTGGCGCAAACGTTGGTTTGGATCGTACGCGGATCCCCCTTAATGTTGCAGATCCTCATTGTATACTACGGTCCCGGTCTGCTGTTCGGGTGGAAACTTCTCCCCCGCTTCACCGCCGCACTCGTCACCTTTGCGCTCAACTACGCGTGCTATTTTTCGGAAATCTACCGCGGCGGTATCCAATCCATCCCGCGCGGACAATACGAAGCCGGTCAGGTCTTAGGGTTGACCCGCACACAGGTGTTCTTTAAGGTCACTTTACTGCAATTGATCAAACGGATCCTGCCGCCGATGGGCAATGAATTCATCACGCTGGTAAAAGACACCGCCCTCGCACGGGTGATTATGGTGTACGAGGTGATCTGGGTCGGTGAATCCTACATCAAAAAAGGTATGATGTGGCCGCTCTTCTACACCGCTGTCTTTTATTTGATCGCAAACGGTGTTTTGACCATTGTGTTAAACAAGTTGGAAAAGAAACTGGATTATTTCAGAGGATAAGGAGGCGATCACGATGGCTATATTGGAAGTACACGATATTCACAAAGTTTTCGGCAAGACCGAAGTTCTCAAAGGCATTGACTTTTCGTTGGAGAAAGGTCAGGTCTTGTCCATCATCGGCTCCTCCGGAAGCGGTAAAACCACCTTGTTGCGTTGCCTCACCTTTCTGGAAAAGGCAGAAAAAGGATTGGTCACCGTAAACGGTAATACCATTTTTGATGCCGACGAGGTGGGAAAACTTTCCGCCGCCGAGCAGCGCAGACGCCAACTGCATTTCGGACTGGTATTTCAAAACTTTAACCTGTTCCCTCAATACAATGTGCTGGAAAACGTGTGTTTGGCCCCCAAATTACAAGCAAAGGAACGTCCCGATTACAAAGAACATTCCAAACAGATCCTCGCGGAAATCGAAGAAAAAGGACGCTCGTTGATCGATCACGTGGGGTTATCCGCCAAATGTGACGCTTACCCGTGGCAACTCTCCGGCGGTCAACAACAACGTGTGGCGATTGCCCGCGCACTGGCGCTCGACCCCGAGATCTTATTTTTCGACGAACCGACGTCGGCGCTTGACCCCGAATTGACCGGCGAGATCTTACAGGTCATCAAAGAATTGGCGACGCGAAAAATGACGATGGTGATCGTCACCCACGAAATGCAATTTGCCAAAGAAGTGTCCGATCATATTCTCTTTATGGATGACGGTCTGGTCGTTGAAGAAGGAACACCGACCGAAGTATTTGACAACCCCAAAAACGAGCGGACACGCGCTTTCCTGTCGCGTTTTACGCAATAAGCACCTTTCCTCTTGTCTTTTTACAGAAAATATGATATCTTAAAGGTATAGACCACGGAGGGATCGTATGAAAATTTGTCCTGCTTGCCGATATGCCGTGTCAGACGATGCAGAGTTCTGCACACATTGCGGCACCCGATTCACTGCACAATCGGAACCACATCCCGAGTCAACCGATAGCAATACATCTTCTGCGCCTGTTCCGCCGTATACGTATGCGTCTGTGCGCAACCCGCACGATCATACCGACGAATTTGACGCACAAGATGTTACCGTTAACAAACTGTACGCCTCTCTTCCCTATTTGCTCAGTGTTTTCGGCGTGATCATCGCGTTACTGATCGCGAAAAATTCTGCTTTTGTAATGTTCCATGTTCGTCAAGCGTTAAAACTGATCCTCGCCGAGGTCATCTTTATCGGTATTGCCGTTACACTTATCTGGACGATCATTGCACCGCTCGCCGCCGCGGCAGGCGCGTTAGTATTACTGATATTACAATGCGTCGGTTTTTATCAAGCAGCAACAGGCAAAGCAATCGATCTCGTTTTGGTACGCAATTTTAAGATCTGAGATAAAAATATAGCAGAATGCCGCAGCACTCTGCTATATTCTTATCCAAGCAATGTACCGTTGCGAAACGCATCGGCAAACCATACGTTATCCAGCACGAACTCGCGTCCGTTGAGATACTCCAGTTCATCACCGGACGTTTTAAAATTAAATTTCAACCGATACGAGCAAAGTGCCTGTTTCGTAAAACCACTGCTCTTATTGAGTTGATTGGTACCGTACTTGCCATCCCCTAACAACGGATGACCGACCGATGCCAAATGTGCACGGATCTGGTGGGTACGACCGGTGAGCAGGTCTACTTCCAGCAACGATAACCCGTCGTGTGCTTCCAGTACGCGATATCCCGTTGTGATGGTACGCGATCCGCGTGTTTGGCGATTGGATATGTATACACGGTTTTGTTCTTCGTTTTTTTCGAGGTATCCGTGTAAGACATCTTCCAATTTTTCCATCGTCCCGTGCACCAAACACAGATACTGCTTTTCAATTTCCCGTGTACGCAACTTCTCATTGAGAATACGTAATGCCACCGCCGTTTTGGCGGCGATCACAATCCCGCAGGTGTTGCGGTCAATGCGATTGACGAGTGCCGGCGCAAAACTCTGTTCCGAATCCGGTTGATATTCTCCTTTTTCGTACAGATAGCGTTGCACCCGAAAGATCAGCGTATCACGGAACTCGTGTTCGTCCGGATGTACCAACAACCCGACTTTTTTGTTTAACAAGAGGATGTGCTCATCCTCGTAAACGATCGAAAGTTCCTTTCCGGCGTTCATAAAATCGTAAGATGCGGCGCCTTTTTGCAGAAACTCGTCTTTGACGTACAGCGTCAAGACGTCTCCTTCCTGCAACCGCGTCGATATCTCGCACCGCTTACCGTTCAGTTTGATATCTTTTTGGCGCAGATATTTATACATCATCGATATCGGTAATAACGGGAACGTTTTGGTTAAAAATTTATCCGCGCGTTGCCCTGCATCGTTTTTGTCTATGATTACGGTTTTCACGGCGACTCTCACTTTCCTGCGTTTTTGTTCATTATATCATAAACCCAAAGGCGACAGACTTTGAAACTGCGAAGCAGTTGCCGCACCGCAGTGCGGCGGTTTAATGATACAATGTTCTCGAACGAAGATCTCTGATCTTCAAACGCGAATGCGTTTCGACGGCGTACCACCGCCGTCGGTTTGAGGTTATTATATCACAAACCTAAAGGCGACAGACTTTGAAACTGCGAAGCAGTTGCCGCACCGCATTGCGGCGGTTTGAGGTTATTATACCTTCTTTCCCTTTCAAAAACAAGTTATTTATAAAAAAGAGCGATCGTACTTGCAATTTACAGGAGGCTACACATGGCAAATTCAATACACGACGGGCACAGAGCACGTATGAAACAACGCTTTTTACAAAACGGTTTGGATGTATTTGAACCGCATCAAGTATTGGAAATGCTTTTGTTCTATGTCATTCCAAGACGCGATACCAATCCTATTGCACACGCGTTACTCGAAAAATTCGGCAGTTTATCCGACGTTTTGGATGCCGACTATGAGCACTTGCGTCAGGTACAAGGTATTTCGAAACAAGCGGCTTTGTTTTTGTCGTTTTGCGGTGATCTGGTCGGACAGTATATGGAATCGAAGGTAAGCGATGAATGTATTTTCCACAACTCCAAGGAACTCAGCAAATTCTTACAAGCAAAATTTTTCAACGAAACCACCGAAAAATTGCGTTTGATCTGCCTGAACAATCGCGGAAAACTGTTAAACTGTTCGGTCATCAGTGAAGGTACCGTCAATACCACCAACGTCAATCTTCGACTGATCATTCAGACGGTTGTCAACTATCCTACCACCGCCGTCGTATTGGCTCACAATCACCCGGGCGGCGTTGCCATTCCCTCTGCGGAAGATCTGGAAAGCACGTTGCAGGTCAAACTCGCTTTGAACAGTTTGGGCATTCGATTGGTCGATCATATGATCTTTTCACAGGACGATTATATTTCGTTGCGGGAAACACCGAAATATGCCTCCTCGTTTGCCACCGCCGTCAACGATCCCAATGCCTCAAAATGGTTGTCTTAATTTTCAGCAACGCCGTTGCTCTTGCGCGAGAACAACGGCGTTGCTTTTACTTTTTCAATTTGTACTGTCGGGAAGGACTGCTCCCGTAATGGATCTTATACAAACGGAAAAAACCGGAATAATCTTTAAATCCGCTGAGCGTTGCTGCGTTGCTGAGCGTTTCCCCTTTTTCAATGTATTGCCGTGCAACCGATAACCGCTTTTCCGAAATATACCGATACACCGAAATGTTCAGATCCTGACAAAATTTATGCGATAAAGACGACACCGAAACGTTTAACGCTTTGGCGATGGTTTGAACGGTCAAGGGTTCCGTAAAATGTTGGTCGATGTATGCAAGGGCATCCTGCGTCTGTTTGGATACGGCAATATGCTCTTCAATGTGATCACCCGAAAACAGTTTCAGTTCTATCAGCAACTGGATAGCGGCGGACTGTAATACCAGTGACTGTTCCTCTTTGTCAAGTTGCAACCTTGATATGCGCATCAAATTCTCAAAACAACCGAGAATCGTTTTCGGCGGATCCTCAATCACCGTTACTTCGCGCATCACCTCACGGATGAGCGATCGCAACTGCGTCGTTTCGCTGAAACTGAATACGCAACGTTGATACTGCTCGACATTGTGGACGACAAACTGATGGAACTGCTCTTTCGGAATAAGCACAAGCGTTCCCGCCTTTAACGGCAACTGAATATTTTTGGAAATGAACTGCGCCGTACCGCCGATAAAAAACAAGATCTCGTCGTAATCGTGAAACTCCCGTCCTTCAGCGGAAGGTTTACCCTTTGCATATTTAAAGTGGTTGTTGTCATCAAGCAAATAAAATTCAAACAAATTCGGCATACACTCACCCTTGACAAAGAGTAGCATAAATTGCAATCTTTTGCAACATCATATGCATAATTTGTGTGATTTTCTCAAATGCCCCCGCGTAGCGGAGGCATTTGGAATGTTAACCGTCGCAACGGTCAACGCATTGGATCAAGCATACCGAGGCAATAAAGATCAGTACAAAGAAAGCCGCCAGTATGCCGGTAAGAACCGCACCGATGATGCTCGTTGCCGCAAAGGGAACCGCTACCAAAAGTGCCGAGAAGAACAGCGTTCCGAGAATACCCGCCAGCACCGCGTTCACCGTACCGCAACAACCGTACGTTTGACCGCCGCGAAGAAGCATTACCGCGAGATAGAGCACCGCAATACCGAACGTTACGGCAAGAAGTGTCGGTGTCACGGTAATGACCCCTGTAATTCGTAAAAGTGCGACGACCACACCGATTACCGCCGATACGACGGCCGCTACCGTCAGGCAATTGGGTCTGTTACAATAACAACTCATAGTTTCACCTCCCTTTTCAGTGTATGCGAAGCAGGAGGAAAGCGTGTCCCGTAAAATCGTTACCGCCTGCCGTTGACTTTAAAATCGAATACTTGCTTTTTTTATAGGATAGATGTATAATGCACTTGATTCGATTTACAACAAATTTCTGGAGGGGTTTCTTTTGGATATCGTCGTAACACTGTTATTGGTCGTCCTGCCCGTTTTGATCTTAGCACTCGCTTTGTTTGTCGGCAGAAAACGCAACATTTACCAAGCGGCAGTTCGTTTCGGAGCGGTTCTTCTCAGTACTTTGGCGGGTTTGCTCACCGTAAACCTGTTGCGCTCGACCGTTCTCTCCCTCTGCGACACCATCGTGAGCGGTATGTTACCCGAAGACTTTTCAACCTATGTGCATGACTCCTCCTCCTTTCATGACTTATTAAGCATCGTTTCTTCTATTGCGATGCCGCTTCTGTTTATGGTTGCATTTTTGCTTTTCTTCCTCATCTTCGGCGTTACGGCGGTCATCGTGTCGTCCAAAGCCCTGTCGGATGAGGCTTTTGCACGGCGCAAAGCCGCGAAACAAGTGAAAAACGATGATGAACAGGAACCCGCATCGGTCGAACCGATTAAAAACGCTGACTGGAAACCGATCGCGTTGCGTGTTGCTTCGTTGTTGATAACCGCCGTTTCGGTATTCAGCATTTTGTCGATGTTGGCATCACCGCTTACGGTTTATGCCGGGTTGATCGATGAAAACAGCGAAACGTTACATACCTTAATGGGCGAATCGGCCGATGAAGAGGGTATGAAGACCCTGTTTGACATCGCGTCCGATATCAACGCTAACCCTATCAATCGTATGTACGATTCCATCAACGGATTGGCTGCACACGGTTATGCCACCTACAAGACCGCTGCGGGATCGACCGTGAACTCATTCAATGCGATCTCGTCTTTGTTACACGTTGCCGAAACGGTCATAACCATTGATTTCGAAAACCTGTCCGGTAAAGACATTTCCAGCCTCGCCGCCAAACTCGGTGGCAACACCTTTATTCGAGAATTTGCCGATAGCCTGTTGTCCGACGCCGCAAAAGCGTGGACCGAAGGCAACACGTTCATCGGCACCGAAGCTCCCGTGATCGGTGACAAGGAAACGACCGATAGTTTGTTATCGGTTTTACAAACCAACAGCGGTGTTTCCGCATTGCAGACGGTCGGCAACGCGGTAGCGGTCGTTGAAACGATCGCCAAAGACGAACCCGGCGCCAAGGAAGAACTGGGCGAAAGTTTGTATACCCTCTTGTCAAAGGCAGATGATACGTCGTCCATCGTCATCAAAAAGATGGTCGACACCGCCTTGGCAGACACCATCACTCAACGACTTCCTATGAAAATCGATATTCTTTCCACCGTGGTGGAAACAGCAGTAGAGATCCAACAAGACACCGGCATATCGGCAGAAGACAAAGACGCACTGATTAAAGGTGCTTCGTCGTCTTTGTCCGCCATTACGGAGATGGTGAAAAATCCCGAACAGATCGACCCGAAAGAGTTGATCAACACGATCGCAAAATCCGAATTGTTAGTGAATGCGATCATTATCGAAACCAACAATGGTGCATTGAACAACGTGCTTGATATCGCCGATATACTCCCCAAAAATGCCGAAAAAGAAGTTGCCGCCGCTTTGGAAGAGGTGGGCTTCAAGGAAGACAGCGTCGAATATAAGTCTATTATGGCGGCGATCTCCAAAGCAAACTAAAGCGTGTTTCCGATCGAGGTGTTTTATGAACAACAAGCAGAATTTACATACCCATAGCACCTATTGCGACGGGAAAAACACCCTTGAAGAGCTCATCGAAGCAGCCCTTGAAAAAGGGTTTACTTCGCTGGGCTTTTCCGGTCATTCGGCGATGCCCGTCCACGAGGAATATACGATGACCGAAGAAGGGACGTTGCTTTACAAGCAACACATCGCCGATCTCAAACGACAGTACGCGGGTAAGATCAATCTCTACTGCGGTCTCGAAGCGGATATGTTTTCCGACACCCCGCTTTCGGGATACGACTACGTCATCGGGTCGGTACACTATTTTCGCCACGAAAACGACCTGTTTGAGGTGGATTCCACCGCCGACATTGTCCGCGATGTGATTCACACGCGTTTCGGCGGTGACGGTATGGCATACGCGCGCCGCTACTTTGAAACGTTGGCACAGTTACCGCAACACGGCAATTACGACATTTTAGGTCACGTGGATATTCTCACAAAGTTCTGTGAACAACACCCGTTTTTCGACCATACGTCAAAGCAATATCAAGCCTATGCCGTTGAAGCATTGGAAGCGGTGGCAGGTAAAATTCCTCTGTTCGAAGTGAATACGGGTGCCATCGCACGCGGTTACCGTACCACCCCCTACCCCGCACCGTTTCTGTTAAAAGAACTGAAACGATTGGGATTCGGTGCCGTTATCACGTCGGACTGTCACGATCGCCGCTTTTTGGATTGTTGGTTTGACGAAGCAACCGTATACTTGAAAGAAAATGGTTTTACCGAGCAATACATTCTCACCCCTTCGGGTTTCAAGTCAATCGCACTATAAGGAGAGTATCTGTATGTATCGTATCGAATTACATTGTCATATGAAAGAATCCAGCGGATGCTCAACCGTTCCTGCCGCCGATATGGTTTCCTTTTACAAGGCAGACGGGTATCACGGCATCGTGACGACCGACCATCTCAGCGGACGTGTCGATCAAATGGAATGGGTTGAACACGTTGACCGTTTTCTAAAAGGGTATCGTGCAGCAAAAGCGGCAGGCGACGCGTGCGGTCTCAACGTGTATCTGGGTGCGGAGATCCGTTTCCCCGAAAACAGTAACGATTATTTATTGTTCGGTCTCACCGAAAAGTTCTTGTATGACCATCCGTTCTGCTATGCGACTTCTCTGCAAGAATTTTACGAATTGGCACATAAGAACGGGATCCTGATCATTCAGGCGCATCCGTTCCGCAACGGGTGTTCTCCCGCAGATCCTCGTTATTTAGACGGCGCGGAACGGCACAACGGTCACGTCGGTCACCACAATCACAACGATCTGGCACAAGCGTTCGTGCAGGACAACAACCTTATCGGAACGGTCGGTTCCGACTGCCACTACCCCCATGCCGTCGGCACGACCGCTATTTGCGTTGCCGACCTGCCCGCTGACACAAAAGCGTTGGCACATCTTTTAAAAACCGGTGATTTTATGTGTGAGATCTGTCCCAAAGATCCCGCCTGACAGGAGGAAAACATATGAAAATTTCAACCGAGATCCAATCCTGTTCGCAATATGTCGGCGAACAAAAATGCGTTGAATTGGTTGCCAAAGCGGGGTTTGATGCCTTTGACTTCTCGATGTTCAATATGGCGCGGTACGATTGGGAACATCAATGCGTTTTTGATACAAAACACCCGTTACGTACCGACAATTATCTGGCATTTGCCCGCGAACTGAAACATATCGGATTGGAAAACGGGATCACCTGCAACCAATCACACGCGCCGTTCCCGACTCATATTCCGGGCGTGTACGATATGTTGCGTCGCGCGATCGAATGTACCGCCGAAGCGGGCGGTGAAATTTGTGTCATACACCCTCCGTACGATACTCACGAAGAAAACACCGATTGGTATCTGGAACTGCTCCCGTTCGCCAAACAGCACGGTGTGAAGATCGCCATTGAAAATATGTTCGGATGGGATCACGTACGCGATTGTCCCATTCCGGGTGCTTGCGCTACACCGCAAAGTTTTACCGATCATATGAACGCGATCGACGATCCTTTCTTCGTCGCGTGTCTGGACGTCGGTCACGCCGAACAACGCACGATGGAAACCTCTGCGGTAGAGTTGATTCACGCGCTCGGTCCCCGCTTAAAGGCGCTGCATCTGCACGACAACGATCGTCGCATCGATCTGCATCAATTACCGCTGACGATGGATATCGATTTCCGTGCGATCGTCAAGGCATTGCGCGACATTCACTACGACGGATATTTCACGTTGGAAGCAGACAGATTCAACAGCAACATTACCGTCGACGACGTTCCGTCACAACTCAAAAAAATGGCAGATGCCGCTCATACGTTGGCGGCTTGGTTCGAAGAATAACCCGACCCGCGGGCGTAATTAAAAATTGCGGGCGGGTACCCCGGAACCTTGTTGCTTCGCAATAAGATAAAAAACTGCCGCTTCCCGAAAGCGGCAGTTTTTTAAAAGTGAAGAGGAGGACTTTTATTATGCCGTTTCATGTAAACGCACCCATTCTGTTTGTGCTGGTCGCGGCGATCATCGTCGTTGTATTGGCGCAATCGATATTTTTCCTGATCAAAGCGTGGAAACGCGGACAAGAGATCGGAATGGACAAAAAGAAATTGCGTCGTATCGCGACCACCGCCGCCGTGTTCACGATCGCGCCCGCGGTTGCGATCGTGATCAGCGTCATCGCGTTAGCCAAAGATCTCGGTATTGCACTGCCGTGGTTGCGACTCAGCGTGATCGGTTCGCTTTCCTATGAAGCCATTGCCGCCAACAACGCGATGAACGCGATGGACCTGACACTCGGTGCCACCACCCTGACCGCTTCGCAGTACGTAACGGTCGCCTTCGTAATGACCATCAGCATTATGGTCGGCATCTGGTTGGTGCCGGTACTCTGCAAACGCATGCAGACCGGTATGGTAAACTTGGAAAAACGCGACAAAAAATGGGCGGATATCTTTTCAGCCGCCATGTTCATCGGTATGATCTCGGCATTCGTCGGTTTCGTTTTCTGCGACGTTTCGGACGTGTTTAACGGCAATACGAGCGGGTTGATCCCCGTTCTGGTTATGCTGGTATCCGCCGTCGTGATGGCATTATCGGGTGTTCTTGTAAAGATCTTGAAATTTAACTGGATCGCCGACTACGCATTACCGATCAGTTTGCTGGCAGGTATGGCAAGTGCCATTCCGATCACGTCGTGGTTATCTTAAAAAGGGGGTGTCGTTATGAAAACAAACGGTTCGTATATCGAGAACGTTTATCGTTGGGGTCTTGTTTGGAACCTGACCGTTATGGTGATCTTACTGGCATTCCCCGTTGTATTGTCCATCCTCTTCGGCGTATTACCCGACTGGAACGGTCTGTTATGGGGATTGATCGCAACCGCGCCGATGTACTGGGCAGTCGGTGTCGTTGAAACGATCACCTATATCCCGATGCTCGGCGCAGGCGGTTCTTACCTGTCGTTTGTCACGGGTAACATTTCCAATCTGAAACTTCCCTGCGCGCTGAACGCATTGGAACAAGCCAACGTCAAAGCAAATTCGGAGGAAGGTGAAGTGGTTTCCACCATCGCCATCGCCGTTTCCAGCATCGTCACCACCCTGATCATTCTTCTCGGTGTGATCTTGATCGTCCCCCTCACCCCCATCCTTAACAATCCCGTGTTACAACCCGCTTTTGAACAGATGATCCCCGCGTTATTCGGCGGCTTGGGTGTGGTGTTCGTGTCACGCAACTGGAAACTCGCCGTCTTACCCGTCACCTTGATGTTGATCCTGTTCATTGCCGTTCCGGCACTCGATGAGGGGACCGTCGGTATTATGGTTCCCGTCAGTGTGCTCTTCACCTTACTCGTAAGCCGCATTATGTACAAAAAAGGATGGTTGTAAGAAATGCCTGTCGTCTACTGCTTACTTGCCGCCATCGCGATGTTGATCGCGGTGGTACTCATCCGCACGCTGCGTTTTGTAAAAAAACCGCAACCGTCGATCGACGACCAATCGGTCGCTCTGGACGATGAACGGATCGTGTCCGCTTTGCAACGGTTGGTACGTTGCAAGACCGTGTCATATTATCAACACGAGTTGGAAGACGATGCCGAATTTAATAAACTTATCGACCTGTTACCCACCTTGTATCCCGCAGTCTTCAGCACCTGTTCCTTGACCCGTTTGCCCGACCGCGCCTTATTGTTTCACTGGCAGGGCAATACCGCCGACCATCCTACCGTGTTGATGGCGCACTATGACGTTGTCCCCGTCGAAGAAGATGGGTGGGAAAAACCGCCGTTTGACGGTATCATTGAAGACGGTGTTCTGTGGGGGCGCGGCACCCTGGATACCAAGGTCACCTTTAACGGTATCCTGTTTGCCGCCGACACGTTGATCGCACAAGGCTTTGTCCCGCAAAACGACATCTACTTTGCCTTTTCGGGCGGCGAGGAAGTCAACGGGGACGGCGCTGTACATATCGTCAATTACTTCAAAGAAAACGGGATTCGACCCGCGTTGGTCGTCGATGAAGGCGGCGCGGTGGTGGAAAACGTGTTCCCCGGTGTCAAACAACCGTGCGGTATGATCGGCATTGCGGAAAAAGGTATGCTCAACCTCACCTTCTCGCTTTGCGCAAACGGCGGACACGCATCAGCGCCCGCACCGCATACACCGCTCGGCATTCTCTCCAAAGCGTGTTGCGACGTGGAAAACCACCCCTTCCCGTTTCAGATCACCAAACCTGCCGCCGCCATGTTCGATACGCTCGGTCGTCATTCGACCTTTCTGTACCGTATGATCTTTGCCAACCTATGGCTCTTCAAAGGCATCTTAAATCTTTTGTGCATCAAACAGGGCGGTGAAATGAACGCACTGTTGCGCACGACGGTTGCGTTCACCCAGGCGAGCGGCAGTGCGGCACCCAACGTGATCCCGCCCGCCTCTTCGTTTGTTGCCAACCTGCGGTTAAACCCCAACGATTCGGTCGACGGTGCGGTCGAGCGAATCCGCCGTACTATCCGAAACGACGCGATCGAATTGACGGTCGGCAGCAGTATGGAACCGAGCCCCGTATCGCAGATCGACTGCGAAGCGTGGGACAAGGTCGCGTACGCGGTTGCCAACACCTGGAAAGGTTGTTTGGTAACGCCGTATTTGATGGTCCAGTGTTCGGATAGCCGCCATTACCGCGACCTTTCGGATCACGTGTATCGCTTCTCGGCAATGGACTTGACCTCGGAAGAACGTCGCACCATTCACGGCAACAACGAACGGATCCGCCTGGAATCCGCCGTAAAAGCCACCGAGTTTTTTGTGCGCTTAATACGTCAATGCTAAAAGACGACCGCCGTTCAACGGCGGTCGTCTTTTATATACACAGAGCGGATATCAGTTTTTGGAGTGCTTTCCCAAAGGTCATTCGTCCGACCGCCTGCGCCGCGGTGATCGGATAGGTCGCCAATACCGTATCTCCGAGCGAGAAGGTAACCGTCCCCAACTGTTGTCCTGCTTCCACAGGTGCTTCTACGTCGGAAGCCAGTTCGATCGATCGAACGATCTGTTTTTCCTCTCCCTTTTTCACCAAAAACGGAGTCATTGTGTTAACCTGCGGGGTGACCAGTTCGCATTCGCCACGTAACACGGGGATCGGTGAAAGCGGAACGTCATCGATGGACGGCGTATATAAACTGTAATTGGCAAACCCGTAATCCAGCAATTTACGCGCACCGCCAAACCGCTCGTCGGTGGTATCGCAACCAAGAATGACCGCGACAAACCCCAGCCCGTTACGTTCGGCGGTTGCCGACAGATTGTGTCCCGCCGCAGAGGTCGTACCCGTTTTGAGCCCCGTCGCGCCCGTATAAAAACGGATCAATTTATTGGTGTTAACGAGTTGCGACTTGCCGTCGCGTAAGGTATCCATCCAGATGGTGGTATATTGTTTGATCGCAGGATGCTTCATCAGTTCACGGGACATCAGGGCGACGTCGTTTGCACAGGAATACCCGTTATCGTCCAATCCACTGCAATCCAAAAACCGTGTATCCTGCATACCGAGTTCGGCGGCACGGATGTTCATTCGCTCGACAAATCCTTCGATCGAACCCGCAACGTGTTCCGCCAATGCCGCACACGCATCGTTCGCGGATACCACCGCCGCCGCTTTGAGCAGATCGTGAACCGTCATCATCTCACCCGGCTCCAACCAGATCTGCGATCCACCCATCGCCGCCGCTTCTGCGGAACAGGTCACGGTATCGGTATAATCGATCGCTCCGACGTCGATCGCTTCCATCACCAATAACAAGGTCATAATTTTGGTCACCGATGCGATCGGCAGATGCTCTTTACTGTTTTTCTCGTACAGCACCGTCCCCGAATGAAGATCCATCAACACCGCCGATTTCCCGCCGATATTCAACGTTGATCCGTTGTTAATGGTGGGAATAGCCCACTCTTCGCTCAACGTTTCGGGCGCTTTGAGCGACATCAGTTGCTCTGCGCTTTCCCCCGATTCGGTATCCACGATCACGGCCTTTGCCGATACCGACACCGAACACAGTAACATCAGAGCGCAAACCGCCGCTATCACACGTTTTTTCATCATTCTCCACCCCTTCGTACGCTACATCTTATGCGTCGACAGGCGCTGAATATGACAAAAGCACCGTGTCGTATAGACACGGTGCTTACGGTTTTTATCAGGAGTGCTGCTCCAACAACTTTTTGATCTTCTGATGCGAATCGATCAACGCACTGACCGACACGTCGTGGTTGAGCGCCGCAATAAAGTAGGCGATGTATTTGGACACGTCCACCTCGCAGAACCATTCGCGTTTTTTGAGTTCGTCCGAACGGTAGGTGAGGTTGGTACCGAGCACACCGTCGATGATGCCGTCTTTGAACGCCTGATCGAACTTCTCCAAACCATTGGTGAAGATCGCATAAGTCGCGTACGCAAAGATACGACCCGCCTTACGTTTTTTCAGTTCGTACGCGATATCCAGCATCGATTCACCCGACGAGATGATATCGTCGGCGATGAAGATGTCTTTGCCTTCCACCGAGTTGCCGAGGTATTCGTGCGCCACGATGGGGTTACGACCGTTGACCACGTGCGCGTAGTCACGGCGTTTGTAGAACATACCGAGATCCACGCCGAGGGTGGACGCATAGTACATATTACGGTTCATCGCGCCTTCGTCAGGACTGATGATCATCATATTTTTGTAGTTATCCGCGACTTCGGGCCAGCGACGGAACATCGCTTTCAACACCTGATAGGCAGGAATGACGTTATCAAAGCCCATCAGCGGCACCGCATTCTGAACGCGGGGATCGTGCGCGTCAAAGGTCAGAATGTTGGAAACACCCATCTGTTCGAGTTCTTGCAACGCCACGGCGCAGTCAAGCGATTCACGATAGTTACGACGATGTTGTCTGCCGCCGAACAGGATCGGCATAATGACGTTGATGCGATGCGCTTTACCGCCCGCCGCCTGAATGATACGTTTCAGATCTTGAAAATGATCGTCGGGAGACATCGAATTTTCGGACCCGAAGATCTTGTATTTGCAATTGTAGTTGCCGACGTCCACCAAAATAAACAGATCGTCGCCGCGAATGCTGGATTTGATCAATCCTTTACCGTCGCCCGACGAGAAACGCGGACATTCGGCAGGAATTAAAAACGTATCCTGCGCACGACCGCTTTTTGCCGCCCAATCGGTCAGATAATAATTGATCTTTGCCGCCAATTCCTCCGTACCGGGTTGGGCAATAATGCTCAGCGGTGCTACCTGATTCGGCATCGAAAATACAGTTTCGCTCGTCAAACCTTCTACCATTTTGACAGTCCCCCTAAATGAGTAATCTTTCTAAGTCGCATTATATCATAAACCCAAAGGCGACAGACTTTGAAACTGCGTAGCAGTTGCCGCACCGCAGTGCGGCGGTTTAATGATACAATTTTCTCGAACGAAGATCTCTGATCTTCAAACGCAAATGCGTTTCGACGGCGTACCACCGCCGTCGGTTCGAGGTCATTATACCACACATTTCAGCAGAAAGAAACAATATTTTTCGATTTTATCATATTTTTTGAAATTTTTTCTTTTACAGTAGACTTTTTAAGCCATAATACGGTATACTGTACATTAAAGTGATCGATTAAAGGAGTTACTTATGCCATCATTGGATATCACCAACGAAGAAGTCGTACGCGAAAAGGCGATACTGGTCGGCATCGATACGGGAGAATTTGATATCGACTCGTCACTGAACGAACTTGCCGAACTCGCCGACACCGCCGGTGCGGACGTGATCGCTACCCTCACCCAAAAACGCGACGCGCTTGACAAAGCGACCGCGCTCGGCAGCGGTCGTCTTGAAGAACTGGCACAGATCGCAAGGGCGCAGGAATCGGATCTCGTCATTTTCGATTGTGAACTGACCGCCACCCAACAACGTAATTTAGAGGACGCTCTTCCCTGCCGTGTGGTGGATCGCACCCTGCTGATACTGGATATTTTCGCGGGTCGCGCCCGTTCGGCGGAAGGTCGGTTACAGGTGGAACTCGCTCAACTGCAATACCTGTTACCACGTCTTGCGGGACAAGGTACCGCCCTGTCACGACAGGGCGGCGGTATCGGTACACGCGGCCCCGGTGAAACCAAACTCGAAAGTGATAAACGACATATCCGCCGTCGCATTCAAGCACTAAAACGGCAATTACAAGAAGTGGAAAAACAACGCCATCTCCGCCGCGAACGTCGCCGCAAAGACGATCTGGCAACGGTAGCGGTGGTAGGATACACCAATGCGGGAAAATCCACCTTAATGAACCGTCTGACCGACGCAGGTGTGTTGGCGGAAGATCGTCTGTTTGCCACCCTCGACACCACCGCCCGCTCGCTAAAACTGCCCGACGGCAGAACCGTGTTATTGGTCGACACGGTCGGATTGGTACGCCGTCTTCCCCACCATTTGGTCGATGCGTTCCATTCCACGCTGGAAGAAGCCGCACTCGCCGACGTCATCATCAACCTGTGCGATGCATCCAACCCCGAAGCGGACGAACATCTCGCAGTAACGCGCGATCTGTTGCAAAAGCTCGGTTGTGCCGATCGCCCGATCCTGACCGTTTTCAACAAATGCGATCGGATAGACACGATCACCGATATTGACCTCGGCGATACCCGTTCATTGCGGATCAGTGCCATCACGGGTGACGGAATCGATCACCTGCTACAAAGCATCGCCGAAGCACTCCCGCCCGACCGCCGTAAGGTCACCGTACTGTTCCCGTTCGATAAAGGCGCTCTGGCAGGACAATGCCGACGTGAGGGTGCGGTCGAGTCGGAAGAATACGTAGAAAACGGCTTAAAAATGACCGTGACACTCGGTGTCAAATTACTGGATACCGTAAAAGAATATATCGTCGAAGAATAACGCAGTTTTGCTTGTTTTTTGAAACAAGTTGTGCTATCATAAGGTAAGTTTGTAAACACGGGGGAATCACTATGAAAAAAAAAGTTGCCGTCATCGGTTACGGCGGTCAAGGTGCTTGGCACTGCTCACAGATCATCAAAAGCGACGTCGTGCAGTTAGCCGGTATTTTCGATATCAAAGAAACACGTTGTCAAGTCGCGCGCGACAATCAAATTAAGGTCTATCCTTCGGCTCGGGCGGTCTTTGAAGATCCCGCAGTCGATATCGTGGTGGTCGCCACCCCCAACGACGTTCACGAACAACTGGTCGTGGACGCTCTGTCCGCGGGTAAATCGGTCATTTGTGAAAAACCGGTCGCGTTATCCGTTTTGGAATTTGACCGTATGACCGCTGCCGCCGAACAACACGGTACCCATCTGTTCGTACACCAGAACCGCCGTTGGGACGTGGATTTTCTGGCGGTCAAACAGGTCATCGAAAGCGGCGAGATCGGCGATGTCATCCGCATCGAATCCCGTATTCACGGTTCGCGCGGCATTCCCAGTGACTGGCGTTGCCACAAAGAACCCGGCGGCGGTATGATCTTAGACTGGGGCGTTCATCTCATTGACCAGATGTTACAACTCATCCCCGACCCCATCGTCGGTGTCAACTGCGTGACCACCCACATCACCAACAACGAAGTGGACGACGGTTTCCGTCTGGAACTCGATTTTGCTACCGGCAAGACCGCTCACGTAGAGGTCGGTACCTATAACTTCCTCGCCATGCCGCGTTTTTATATGCAATGCCAAAACGGTTCGTTGTACCTGACCGATTGGCAACAATCGGCGCACGTGGCAAAACTCACCCGCTGGATCGAAAAGGACGTTACCCCCGTCCAGAATGCCGCGGGTATTACCAAAACGATGGCGCCGCGTGACCATCTCACACTGAACGAATACGATATCCCCCGTCTTTCCAGTGACGTACATACCTTTTATCATAACGTCTGTGCCACCATCGACGGTACGGAAGAAGCCCTCATCAAAAACCGCGAAGTGCGCCGCGTATTGTGCGTGATGGAAGCGTGTTTCACTTCCGCTGAACAACACGCCACCCTTTCGGTGACGATATGATCGGCCTCGCCACCATCGGTACGGGTTGGATCACCGAATCGTTTCTTAATGCCGCCGCGCTTTCCGGTCGCTTTGAACATCGGGCAGTCTACTCGCGTTCATACGACAAAGCGGCGGCTTTTGCCGCGCGTGTCGGGTGTCACGGTACGATCTATACCGACCTTCTCGCTCTTGCCGCCGATCCGACGATCGACGCGGTATATATCGCCTCCCCCAACGCGCTTCACTATTCACAGAGCAAATTGTTTTTACAACACAAAAAACACGTCATCTGTGAAAAGCCCGTCACCTTGACGGCGGATGAGTACCGCGAATTAAAGGCCCTTGCCGATCAAAACGGTTGCATCTATATGGAAGCCATTATGTCGCGGCACAGTCCTTGCCGCGATACGGTTTTACAAAACGTCAGATCGCTCGGCAACACGGTGATGGCGCGTTTCGATTTCTGCCAACGTTCCTCGCGGTACGACGCATACCGTCGCGGCGAACTCCCCAACGTGTTTAACGTCGCGCTCGGCGGCGGTTCACTCTCGGATCTTGGCATTTACTGCGTCTGGTGCGCCGTTGATCTGTTCGGTATGCCGCGTAGCATCTCCGCCACCGCCGTGTTGGACGAAAACGGCACCGATCTTTCGGGCAGTGCCACTTTTGAATACGACGGATTTTGCGCCGTGCTCACCTATTCCAAATGCGGCGAGTCGTCCGTCCGTAGCGAGATCATCGGCGATCGCGGCACCTTAACGCTTGGCAGTATTTCAATGTACGCGGACGGTGCGTTGATCCGCGACACCGCACGCCCCCTTCCCACCGCCGACCGCGATCACGTTATGTGCGGTGAGGCGGTCGCCTTTGCCGATTACATCGAACATCCTGACACGTTTGCCGATGCGTATGCGGCAGTGTCCTCGCAAACCGAAACCGTGCGTGTGTGTATCGATCAAATCGCCAAACAGTCACACATACACTATTCTTCTTTATAATGTAAACAAAGCGCGTGTGTTCTCAAAACACACGCGCTTATTTCATTCAAATATAAAGGATTGCCGCAAACGAAACGCGGACTGTACCGTATACTCTTTCGGCACCTCTTCTCCGCCGAGCAATCTGAGCATCGCATCCGCAGCCAATACACACATTTCTTCCACGTTGGATGAAACGGACGAGAGCGGCGGATCCAAATATGCCGTCGTCGGGATATCGTCCATACCCAATATCGCCACGTCATCGGGAACCGACAATCCGTGATCGCGGATACATTTCATCGCACCCATCGCCATATTATCGTATGCGCAGATCACCGCGCGCGGCGGTGTCTGTCGATTGTCGAGCAACCGTTCCATCGCGTGGTAACCGCCCTGCTCGAACCGCTCATCCACCACCGCGATATCCGTTTCGGAAAGTGTGATACCTTTCGCCTCCAACAACCGTCGCGTTGCTTGTAATTTAGCGTCGGTTCGAATTTCGCCCACATAGCCGAACGACCGTACACCGTTTTGATAGGCATAGTCAACGGCTTGTTGTATCGACGGTTCGATATCGGTCGATACCCGTACTCCGTACGACGGAGTGTGGGACGAATGAATGAATACCATCGGCAACTCACTGCATTGTGCGTAGTCGTCGTGTGCCCCGATCACTACCACACCGTCCACGTTGGAATACTGATAGTAGTAGTCGATCAATTCTTTCTCCGTTTGCTCGGAAAAAGAGGTAGTCGCAACGCAGATCTCGCAGTTACGACTTGCCAATTGTTCCTGCAGCACCGACAGATACACCGAATAGTGCGAACTGATAAATTCGGGACAGATCACCGCAATGACGTATTTGGGATATTTGGAATTGAAATACTTTTTAAAACACCCGTATTGTTTGGCAATATCAAATACCAACTGCCGCGTTTCCTCGTGAACTTCGGTACTTCCCGAAAATGCCTTAGACGCGGTCGATACCGACACGTTCGCCAATTTGGCGATCTTTGAAAGTGTGATCAATTCTTCTCACCTACTCACACAGGATTCATCATATAGTATACTCCCTTTTTTTCGATTCGACAAGTATCAATCGATAAAAGCAAAACGCGGTTCACAGAACCGCGTTTTGTCACTTGTTTTGAATTATATTCTTTTCGAATACGTGATACCCGATGCCGCACGGGAGCATCGTGATACCGCAAACCAAAAGCGTACCGAACGCACCGATACTGTCAAGCAGAAACGGTACACACATACCGCCGAGTGCCATACCGAGCGTATGTAATGCCATGCGCCAAGCCGTGTATTGACCGAGGCAAGTATACTCGATCCGATTGGCGACCAGAACAGGTACCGCAATCGTAATGTGATTCATAAGGAAATACGCAAAGAAATAGATGATCAAAAACACCCACGTCGTATCGGGAACTGCCGTTATCGGTGTAATCACGCAGAACGCAATGGATGCCACCAACAATATCCTGCCGTTTGGATGTTTTCCCACTTGAATCGAATACAATTGCGAACTGAGCAATGATGCTACCTGTGTCACCATCACCACGATCGCTGCCGTAGACGAATCCAACACACCGGTAGCGTATCCAATAACCGTGATCAAACTTAAAATACCGGTAGAAAATCCGCGCATAAAATTCGGTAACAACAACAAATAAAACGGTTTATACCGAAAAATGTTGATGCGTTGTTTTGGCACGGTGGGGATACTCGTTTCTACCATGCGAAAATTCATACAGATAACGGGTACCGCGACGCTGATCACAATACCGATACCGAAGAAAACGCTCATTGTGTCGAAATAATCGTATCGACCGAGGAAAAAGGTGATCGCCACCGACAACATCATTCCGACCACACCGGATATCACACCGGAAACGCCGGTGATTTTCCCATAGTCGCGAATATCCATAATATGATGCGGCAATTTGTAGGACAGAACAACGTAAAATCCAAATACCAAATTGAACAGGAAACTGACCGTAAAAAGAATGGTATGTTTAACGTCGGCTGCCATACCAAACGCGCAACTTGCCGAAAGCAACGTCACAAAGAACGGCAAAAATATAGACAGCGTCAATGCAATTCCTTTTCGCACGTCTTTGACCGCATCCGCCGCTTTCGATAGCAATAACATCGTTGATGTTTGTGCGACCTGCGACACCGAAACGAAAAGGGCTACCGCATCTTTTTCAACACCGCTTTCCAGCAAAAAACTCTGGAAGATCGAACCGGAGGACAAGGTCGTCAAAACGACATAAAGAGCGCCGTATATCAGATAAAGCGTATGGTTACGATTTTTCTCACGCATCGTGCATCAACACCTCGAATCGTCCCTTTCATCATACCACGAAATCAATACAACGCAACCGAAAAGAAGACTTCTTTTTGAAAAGATGTCCTTTTACGGTAAAAGCGCGGATATTCTCCGCGCTTTTCTCATTGGATAAAAGAAATGGTTTGTTTATTAACATCTACCATAGCGTTCACACCAAACGGCACAATACACCGCGGCAACGCGTGTCCGACGTTCAGGTTATACACGATGGACAATGCGGGAGCGTCCACCGTTTCCACCAAGATCTGTTTGTATTCCTCGTAATACCGCTCGTCCATCGGTTTGCCGACGAGGATACCGTTGATCACCCCAAACAACCCTGTCTGTTTCAGTTGTGTGAGCGCGCGACGGTATTTTTCGGGCGACATCTGTTCTTCGCTGGTTTCCAGCAACAAGATCTTCCCTTTCCAGTCGTCAAGCGTAGGAAACAGTTCGTATCGGGCAAATACCGTCGGTGAATCCGCGTGGCGCGTGTTATCGAAAATGTCGTATAGAGTATCCAAACATCCGCCCAGTATCTTCCCCGAAAACACGGGATCGCCCTGCAACAACTCGAAACCTTGATTTTTATGTGCTTTCAACGGTACGCCCAGTTGGTCCTCACCGAAGTCGGTGCGGCTTTCGTACCACACGTCACTGCTATTGATCTCGCGGATACCGCCCGTCGTAATCAGTTCTCTGAAAAACCGTTCGGTATACGGTAACATTTCGCGGTCGAGTTCGCAAACGTCCGCCAAAAACGATTGTCCGTAGAAGGTATTTAACCCAACCTTATGCAACATCAAGTGGTTGACAGTCGAGTCGGAAAAGCCAAGGAAGATCTTGTCGCAAACCGCCTCTTGCAGTTCGTTATGGTCGAACAAATACGGCAACAACCGATAGGTATCCTCCCCACCGATCGCGCACAGGATCATATCCACTTCGGGGTCACGAAACGCACAAAGCAGATCTTCCGCCCGTTTTTCGGGATGTGCTTTGATATACTCGGCACCTTTGAGGGTGTGTTCCATCATTTTGACCTTCAACCCGTACCGTTCCAAACGGGAAAGTCCCAGTTCCAATTCGTGCTTGATAAACGGTTCACCGAGTATCCCGCCCGATAAACTGACGATGGCAACGGTTTTGACTTTCATTGATCCACCTCAAATCGCTCTTTCCCCCACCAATCGGGGAGTAATTCTTTTAATTTGATTGTTTTTTCGCTTTCAAGATCTACGAGGATCTCGATCTCGCCGCTGTTTTTATCCAATTGCATCATATACTCGCGACAAGCACCGCAGGGAGACCCAACCTTTCCGTTAGGCATCACCGCGACAACCTTGTCAATTTGGCTCTCACCGTTGGTGATCATATTGGCGATCGCGTTCCGTTCGGCGCACATACCGAGCGTTGACGCGGTATCGATGCAAACCCCGACGTAAACGTTACCGTTTTTGGTGAGAATCGCAGCCGCCACACCACCTGCATCAATGAACGGCGAAATGGTTCTGCCGTTTTGGACACGAACGGCAGCATCGTATAACCTTTTCCACATACTGTAACCTCATTAAAAATAAAATAATTCTTCGAATTTCTTGTCGAGGGCGATACATAAGATCAGTGCCAATTTGGCAGTCGGATTAAACTGCCCCGTTTCAATCGAACTGATGGTATTACGGGATACCCCCACCATCGTCGCGATCTGTTGTTGGGACAACGCTTTTTCTGTTCTCACTTCTTTTAAGCGGTTTTTCAATATCAATCTATCGTCCATCGTTACACCACGTTCTTGATTACGATCGTTACCGCAAAGGCAACCGCAAACACAATTTCGACCAATCCCCAAATGAGATCTCTGCGTACCTTCAACTTTTTGAACAGTACGATATTGCCGCTACCCTGCATCGCAAAATAGACGAGCCACCCGACCAACCCAATCTCCGGAATATGAAGAAGAAACTCGCTTACCAAAACCAAAGCCACGCAAAGCAAGGAACCAACCAACATTCCCACTTTGGAAGCCGCTCCGTAAGCAGCTATCTCATATTCGTCGTGTTTCCCCTCGTTCTCCTGCCGACTTCTCTCTAAAATTTCTTCTTTGTTCATAGCAATTCTCCTTTTGACAAGTTTTCTTTGCACAATCACATTATACATCTGCCAAGTTTTATTGTCAACGGTTTTTGAGAAATATTTGCAATCTTTTTCCGCAATATAAAGTCGAAACCCTCTCGGGTTCAAGAGGCCACTTAACTCATATCTATCGGACAACCGTCCGAGTGACAGGTTTTTGTACAGTGCAATAGGTGTTATCTCGTCTATGAGTTTCGGTACAGCCCGTTAGGGCGGCAAAACTCGACGGCCTAAAAACGTGCCACCGGCACGTTTTCTTTACGGTCTTTCGACTCCTGTCACCTTAAAAGATAAAAGCACCCACGGCACAAGCCGTGAGTGCTTTTATGGTCCGAGTGACAGGTTTTTGTACAGTGCAATAGGTGTTATCTCGTCTATGAGTTT
>CAYSPZ010000018.1:0-25448 GCA_964433065.1 uncultured Eubacteriales bacterium
GGGTAAATCCACCTATATGCGTCAGACGGCGCTGATCGTACTGATGGCGCAGATCGGCAGTTTTGTTCCCGCAGACAGCGCGACCATCGGCATCGTGGACAGCATCTTCACCCGTGTCGGCGCGTCGGATGATCTCGCTTCGGGTCAATCTACCTTTATGGTGGAGATGAGCGAAGTGGCATCTATTCTCAAAAATGCGACCAAAGACAGTCTGATTGTGTTTGACGAGATCGGGCGCGGTACGTCTACGTTTGACGGTATGAGTATTGCCCGTGCCGTACTGGAATTTGTGACCGATCCCCGTCACATCGGTGCCAAGACGTTGTTTGCCACCCACTACCACGAACTTACCGCGATGGAATCCGAGATCGACGGTATTCACAACTACAACGTCGCGGTCAAAAAACACGGGGACGATATCACCTTCCTGCGCCGTATCGTCAAAGGCCCCGCAGACGACAGTTACGGTATTGAAGTTGCCAAATTGGCGGGTGTACCGGACGGTGTCGTTGCCCGCGCCAAAGAAATATTGAAAGAGATCTTGAGCGGCGAGGGAATGGTACTTCATTCCTCACGCGTATGTACCGAAGAGGAGGACGGACAGTTGTCCTTGCTTCCCACCGAGAACAGCGCGGTACTGCGCCGCTTAAAAGAACTGGATGTCAACGTACTGACACCCATTGAAGCGTTGCAGGTCTTGTACGACCTCAACCGCGAAGCACAACAATACTGAAAGGAGTAACGCTATGGGACGCATTCGTGTACTGGACAAGCATACCGCTGAACTGATCGCCGCAGGCGAGGTGGTGGAACGTCCTGCATCGGTGGTCAAAGAACTGGTCGAAAATGCCATCGATGCCGGTGCCTCTGTTATCACGGTGGAGATCAAAAACGGCGGTGTCAGCGAGATCTGTATCACCGATGACGGTTGCGGTTTTGCCCGCGAAGATGTTCCCACGGCGTTTTTACGTCACGCTACCAGCAAGATCCGCGAAGAACGCGACCTCGACGGGATCGCCACCCTCGGTTTCCGCGGTGAAGCGTTGGCGTCGGTAGCGGCGGTTGCACGGGTCCAACTGGTGACCCGCACCCAAGACGACGTTGCCGGTACCTGCTACCGCATTGAAGGCGGTGACGAACAGGAACTGACCGATATCGGTTGTCCTGTCGGCACCACCATCTGTGTACGGGATCTGTTCTACAACGTTCCCGCCCGTATGAAATTTTTGAAAAAGGACGTCGGCGAAGCCAATGCCGTTGCGGGTGTGGTCGATCGTCTGGCTCTCTCGCACCCTGAGATCTCCTTCCGCTTTATCCGCGACGGGAAAGATGAATTGCTCACCCCCGGTGACGGTCAGTTGCTGTCCTGCATCAGTGCGGTACTGGGACGCGATTTTGCCAAATCTCTTGTTGAGGTCGATTATACGTTAAACGGTGTGCGCGTTCACGGGTACAGTTGCCGTCCCGATGCGGCGCGTCCCAACCGTACGATGCAACACTTCTTCGTCAACAACCGCTATGTAAAAACGCGTACCGCGATGGCGGCACTCGAACAAGCCTATAAAGGTGCGGTTATGGTGGGAAAATTCCCGTCTTGTGTACTGTATATCGACCTGCCTCCCGAAACGGTGGACGTCAATGTTCATCCCGCCAAGATCGAAGTGCGTTTCGTCAACGAAAAGCCGGTGTTTGATTGCGTGTACCACGGTATCCGTTCGATGCTTGACGAGGATCACCGTCCCCATCAGGTCACCTTGCCCACACCGCAAGCGCAACAACCCAAGATCATATCACCCACCCCTGCAAGAGAACTCGCACGGCAGACGGTGTACGCACCGACGGTGACCCATACACCGCCCGCACCGAAACCCGCGGTACCCCCGCGTCCGTTGACGCAACCGTTGGTGATGCGCAGCAGCGCGTCGGTGTTTGACGACGGGTGGGATGCACCGACCGAGCCGAAACCGACCGCACAACCCGCGCCCGTCACCCAAACGGTCGACGTAGCGGAGCCGCCGATCCAGACAACGTTGGAGCAACCCGCCGAAACACCTATTCGCTATATCGGTGAGGTGTTTGAAACCTATATTCTCGTGCAGCAAGGCGATTCGCTCTTTATGATTGATAAACATGCCGCGCACGAACGCATCTTGTATAACGACTTAAAACAGGCAGAACAACACGATGCCCAGTACCTCTTGACCCCCGTGACCGTACCGCTCAGTCGGGAAGAGTATGCCGTACTCACCGAGCGATTTGACGCATTGTCCGCGGTCGGGTTCGATGTGTCGGATTTTGGTTCGGGATCGTTGCTGGTTCGCGCCGTGCCGTCGGTCTTGTTCGGACAAGACGAAGCCTCGTTGTTGCGCGAGATCGCGGGCGGTCTGCTCGGCGGCAGGCGGGAAGTAACCACCGCGTCACTGGATTGGTTGTACCATTCGGTCGCGTGCCGCGCCGCCGTAAAAGCAGGGAATAAGAGTACACCGCAGGAACTGGCGGCACTTGCCAAACGCGTGTTGACCGAAGAGGACATCCGTACCTGTCCTCACGGACGGCCGGTGCTCATCGAACTCACACAAAAAGAATTGGAAAAACAATTCGGAAGGATCGTGTAACCTTATGAACATGGCTACCCGACCACTGATCGTACTTGTCGGCCCGACCGCGTCGGGCAAAACCGCATTGGCGGTGGAACTGTGCCGTCGCTTTAACGGCGAAGTGGTATCCGCCGACTCAATGCAGGTATACGAAGATCTGTATATCGGTACCGCGCGTCCCACCGCCGAAGAGATGCAGGGGATACCCCACCATCTGATGGGTTTCCTGCCGCTCGGTACGTCGTACAGTGTTGCCAAATATGCCGAAGCGGCGCACCGCGTCATCGCCGATATCCACGCTCGCGGTAAACTACCCGTTTTATGCGGTGGCACGGGATTGTACGTGCAGGCGGTGACCGAAAACCTTACCTATGAAGATCAGGACGGCGACCGTACTTTACGGGATACGTTACAACAACGTATCCGTGATGAGGGGGTTGACGGTGTGTTTGCCGAACTGCAAGCGGTCGACCCCGAAACCGCCGCCCGTCTTCACAAAAACGACCATTCCCGTATCGTTCGGGCGCTGGAACTGTACCATACGACCGGACGTACGTTGACCGAACAAAACGCGTTGTCACACAGTCAACCGTCCCCGTACCGCGTGTGCGGTATTCTGCTGGATTTCTGTGATCGCGCGACACTGTACGACCGTATCGACCGCCGCGCCGACAGTATGTTGCAAAGCGGTCTGCTGGACGAAGCGCGGAAACTTCGCGCTTGTGCCGAGGCGGACACGGTCACTCAAGCGATCGGCTATAAAGAACTCTATGCCTATTTTGACGGCGAATGTTCGCTCGAAGAAGCAATGGAACGAATGACCCGCGCGACCCGCCGTTATGCCAAACGGCAGTTGTCGTGGTTTCATCATCACGGCGCGTTCACACCGCTGTATGTCGACGAACTGCAACACGATACGGTAAATGCCGCCGTGTCCCTCGTGCAGGAATTTATTTCACAATGAAAGGAGAAACACGATGAACCAAGTGTTAAAGCGTCTGCTGTTGATCTTAGCCTCCGCTTTTTTGCTCGTATACGTGGGGTTTCATATCTATAACGGTTTTGCCGTTACGACGGTGACCGAAACGGTACAGCAAGCGGTTGCTTACCAGACCGTTGACACGACGGGCATCGTGTTTCGTGACGAAACGCTCATCAACACGCAGGCACAAGGGTATTTCTTCTATACCATTCAGGATGGTAATCGCGTTGCCAAAAGCGGCACCATCGCCAACGTGTTTGTTTCAATGCAGGATGCATTGGCGCAGCAACAACTGGACGCGTTGGATGAGGAGATCGCAACTTTGACCTCTATCAACGAACAGGGGACGACCAATCGCGCCAACCTTTCCAGTATCAATCAACAGATCAACGAAACGTGGCTTTCCATCTCCCGCTCGGTGCAATCGCAGGCATTCGGCGACATTACCGAGCAACAATCCAAATTGTTGGCATTGCTCAATAAAAAACAACTGACCATCGGCAAAGAAGAAAATTTTAACACCCGTCTGGCGCAACTGAAAGGTAAACGAGCGCAACTTGAAGCCTCGTTCAGCAAAGCGACCGAAACGGTCAAATCCCCCGCGGCGGGATACTTTATCAGTAATATCGACGGTTTCGAAGGGGTGCTTACGACCGATAAGGTGGCAGACACCACCGTTGAACAGTTGCAAAACTACCTGTCTGCCACCCCCGTTGACAGTGGCGCCTATATCGGGAAAGTGGTCGGCGACTACGAATGGTATATGGCGTGTCTGGTCCCGATTCAGGATACCGTGTTTATCAAAAAAGGTCTGACACTGGACGTGCGATTACCGTTCGTTATGAAAGATACCGTTCCCGCCAAGGTGGTTGCGGTCAACAAGGGCGCTAACGATATGGCGGCGGTGGTATTGCAGTGTACGCATATGTCGGCTACCCTGTCTGCGATCCGTAAAGAACAGGTCGAATTGCGCGTTACCTCTTACGAAGGACTGCGCATTCCCGATTCGGCGATCCATTTCAACGAGGCGCAGGAACCCGGTGTGTTCGTACAAAAGGGTAACTACCTGTCTTTCCGCAAAATACGGGTACTGTACCACGATGAAGAAGGTCGCTTCTCCATTTGTGAGATCAACGACGATAAATCTTACGTTCAGTTATACGACAAGATCGTGACGGAAGGGGAGGACCTGTATGACGGAAAATTGGTCGCCTGATACTGCGTACGTGCGGGACAACGTTCTCCGCATTCGTGAAGAGATCGCTGACGCGTGCGCACAATGCGGGCGGGACCCGAACGAGATCACCTTGATGGCGGTCACCAAGACGGTCGCCCCCGCGCAGATCAATGCCGCGCTGGCGAGCGGGATCACCTGTATCGGCGAAAACCGCGTGCAGGAATACCTCGGCAAACGGGACGACCTGCATCTGGACGGTGTCACCCGTTGCCTGATCGGGCATTTACAAACCAACAAAGTGCGACAGATCGTCGGCACGGTCGACCGTATCGAATCGATCGACAGCGTCCGATTGGCGAAAGCCGTGTCCGACCGTTCGGTCGCGATGGGTCTTGTCACCGACGTGTTGGTGGAGGTTAACATCGGTATGGAAGCCTCCAAATCGGGAATTAGCGTCGCGCAATTGGAAGAATTACTGTGCGAGATCGCGCCGTTTTCGGGTATTCGGGTGCGTGGATTGATGGCAATTCCCCCGATTTTAACCGAAGATAGCGAAAAAAGAGCAATTTTTTCACAAATGCATAAACTGTTTATTGACATTCGGGGTAAAAATGTAGATAATATAAGTATGGATATATTGTCGATGGGTATGTCCTCGGATTATATTCAAGCCGTATTGGAAGGTACCACACAGGTACGTGTCGGTTCGGCGATATTCGGTGCCAGAAATTGATTTCAAATACAGGAGGAACTGAAAATGGGTCTTTTCGGAAAACTTCAAGAATTGATGGGTGAACAAGACGATATCCTGGAATCGGCTGACGATACCGCTACCGATTTTGTTTCCCGTAACGCGGATCGCGATGCGGATTCGCCCAAACGCAACAACAAAGTGGTCAACATCCACGCAACGGCACAATTGCAGGTCGTGCTCGTAAAACCCGAGCGGTTTGACGATGCGACGGCGGTCGCCGATCACCTCAATGCCAAACGTACGGTGGTGCTTAACCTCGAATCGTCCAACAAAGACGTTGCCCGTCGTATTCTGGACTTCTTGAGCGGTGTGGCATATGCCAATGAAGGTCAGATCAAAAAAGTGGCTAACTGTACCTACATCATCACCCCCTACAACGTAGGCTTTATGGGTGATCTGTTAGACGAGTTGGAGAACAATGGCCTCTATTTCTAACACATCCGAAGACGACGCACGTTTACGGGCGCGTATAGAGGATGCGTGTCATCTGTGTGAAGAACGCTCGTGTCCCCGCTTCATCGGTTTTCTGGACGAACACCGTCAGGCGGTGGCGCGAGCCATCTTGTATGAACGGGGTTTTCGTTCCTTTCGCTTTTTCGGCGGATACCAAGATGCCGAACGCACCATGCTCGGCATCTTTCCCGACTTTATTCCCGTCGACGACTCGTTGTTTCCGCTCACCGCGTTGCGGTTTACCTACCGTGCCTGTGCCACCCTCACGCATCGGGATTTTCTCGGTACTTTACTGGCAAACGGAATAAAACGCGACGTATTGGGCGATATTCTTTGTGATGAGGGAACACGGTCGTTTTCGTTACGCAGGAGATCGCCCCGTTTTTAGCCGACTCGGTTCAAAAAGTGGGCGGGGAAGGCGTGACCGTCGAATACCCCTATATCGGTGACGTGTCGGTCACCCGTCAATTTCGTGAGATCACCGATACGGTCGCCTCTGCACGACTGGACGCGGTATTGCGTGTCGCCTTACGCACGTCGCGTGAAGAGGCCGCGCGCCGCATCGAAAGCGGTATGGTATCGGTCAATCATATGCCGTGCCTGTCGGTATCCCATACGGTTCACGAAAGGGATATCCTGTCGGTACGCGGCGGCGGTCGCTTTGTGGTCGATACGATCGGTCCGCTTACCAAAAAGAGTCGTCTTTGCCTCAAGATACGACAATTTGTTTAAAGCAGTATTATCATAAGGGAGGAATTTTTTGTGTTGACAGTGGATGAAATTCAAAACGTGGTATTTACCCGCGGCCGCGGTTACCGTACCGACGAGGTGGACGAGTTTATCGACAACTGCGTCGAAACGGTACAAGCGTTAATGCAAGAAAACCAGACCCTCAACGAAAAAATGAAAGTTCTCGCGGACAAGATCGTGGAATACCGCAACGAAGAAGATAACATTCGTTCGGCATTACTCAACGCGCAACGCACGGCGGACTCCGTGTTGCGTGATGCCAATGCCCGCGCCGAACAGATCTTGAAAGACGCGGAAACGAAAGCGCGCACCATCCGTGAAGACGCCAAAGGCGCCATCGCAGCGGAAAACGATGAACTGATGCGCGTTCGCAACGAAGTGACGGCGTTCAAAGCGCGTCTGACATCCATCTATAAAGAGCATCTGACGCTCATCAATGCACTTCCCGAGGAAGAAAAAACGGTCGAACCCACCGTCACCGAAACGACAGCGGAACAACCGCCCGTTTCTGAACCGGTCGAGGAAACGGTCGTTCCCGAACCCACCGAAGAGGTGATCGTCGTTCCCGACTCAGCGGAAGAAAATCCCGCCGCGATCGCCGATCAGGACGATGATTTAAAACCCGTTTCCAAATTTGCCAATTTGAAATTCGGCGCGGACTATAACATCGCTGACGACGAGAGCGACGATGAACCCGCTAAAAGACACAATCCTTTCCGTAAACGGAAATAAACGGAGGTATCCGGTATGCAACAACAAGACTATAACCAAACACTCAATCTTCCCGTAACCGATTTCCCGATGCGCGGTAATCTTCCGCAACGGGAACCCGAATTTTTGGAAAAATGGGAAAAAGAAGACATCTACGGCAAAATAATGGAGAAAAACGAGGGTAAACCTCTGTACGTCCTTCACGACGGACCTCCGTATGCCAACGGCAACATCCACATCGGTACGGCAATGAACAAGATCATCAAGGATATGATCGTGCGTTACCGTAACCTGGTGGGGTATAAAGCACCGTTCGTTCCGGGCTTCGATACCCACGGTCTGCCGATCGAACTGAAAGCCCGTGCAAAAGCCGGCATTGAAAACGCGTTGCAGATGTCCCCTGTGGAACTGCGCGATATCTGCCGCGACTTTGCGTTGCAATACGTCAAAGACCAGACCAACCAATTCAAACGCTTGGGCGTACTCGGTGACTGGGATCACCCGTACCTCACCCTCGCACACGAATTCGAAGCCAGACAGATCGAAGTGTTCGGCGAAATGGCGACCAAAGGCTACATCTACAAGGGCTTAAAACCCGTGTACTGGTGTCCCGAATGCCGCACCGCGTTGGCGGAAGCGGAGATCGAATATGCCGAAGACCCCTGCTACTCGGTCTACGTCAAGTTTGCGGTCGCGGACGATAAAGGTGTCCTGTCGGCGGCAGGTATCGATACCGCGAATACATATTTCGTGATCTGGACCACTACTACGTGGACGCTCCCCGCTAACCTTGCGATCTGCTTAGGTCCCGACTTCACCTATGAAGTGATCAAATGCGGTAACGAGAATTACATTATGGCGGCAGCACTGAAAGAAGAAGCGCTTTCTGCCGCCGGCATCACCGACTACGAAGTGATCGCCTCTTTCACCGGCAAAGAACTGGAATATATGTCGGCGCAACATCCGTTCATAGACCGTCGTTCGCTCATCATCGTGGGCGATCACGTCACCCTCGAAAGCGGTACCGGTTGCGTACATACCGCTCCCGGTCACGGTGTGGACGACTTTAACGTCTGCCGCAAATACCCCGAGATCGGTGTGGTCGTTCCGGTCGACAGCGAAGGCCGTATGACCGCCGAAGCGGGGGATATCTGTGCCGGTATGACCACCGACGAAGCCAACAAAGCCATTGCGGTACATATGGATAAAACCGGTTCGTTGCTCGCGATGAAAAAGATCGTTCACCAATACCCGCACTGTTGGCGCTGTAAGAAACCCGTCCTGTTCCGCGCGACCGATCAATGGTTCTGCTCGGTCGACAGTTTCAAAGAGGAAGCGGTCAATGCCATCCGCGAAGTCAACTGGATGCCCGCGTGGGGTGAAGACCGTATCATCTCGATGGTACGCGAACGCAGTGACTGGTGTATCTCCCGTCAACGTCTGTGGGGTGTTCCGATTCCGATCTTCTATTGCGAAGATTGCGGAAAACCCATCATCGACAGTGAATTCATCAAAGCCGTGTCGGAACTGTTCCGCAAAGAAGGCTCCAACGGTTGGTACGCGCACGAAGCGGACGACATCGTCCCTGCAGGTGCCACCTGTCCGCATTGCGGCGGCAAACACTTCCGCAAAGAAAGTGACATTATGGACGTGTGGTTCGACTCCGGTTCGTCCTATGCCGCCGTGTTGCAGGAACGCGACGAACTGACCTGGCCCGCCGACCTGTATATGGAAGGCGCCGACCAATATCGCGGTTGGTTCCAATCGTCGTTACTTACCTCGGTCGCCTGTACCGGCAAAGCCCCGTACAAAAACGTGTTGACCCACGGTTGGGTGGTCGACGGTGAAGGCAAAGCGATGCACAAATCGCTCGGCAACGCCATCGCACCCGACGAAGTCATCAACACCTACGGCGCCGAGATCCTGCGTCTGTGGGTCGCGTCGCTCGACTACCGTGTCGACGTTCGTCTGTCCAAAGAGATCTTAAAACAACTCTCCGAAGCGTATCGCAAGGTGCGTAACACCGCGCGTTACATCCTCGGTAACATTCACGATTTCGCTCCCGACACCGATTGTGTGTCCGATGATGACCTGATGGATATCGACCGTTGGGCATTGTGGCGGTTAAACCGCGTGGTCGAACAGGCGCGTGCCGCGTACGACGAATTCAACTTCCACGACGCATTCTATGCCATCCATCACTTCTGCGTGGTCGACCTGTCCAACTTCTATTTGGACGTGCTCAAAGATCGTCTGTACGTCGAAAAAGCGGATAGCGTCAGCCGTCGTGCCGCGCAAACTGTCATTTATCGCATCTTAAATACCCTGACCCGTTTGCTCGCGCCCATTTTGGCGTTCACCTCCGAAGAGATATGGTCCTTTATGCCGCACAGTGCCGACGAAGACGGCCGTTCGGTATTGCTCAACGAGATCCCGACGGTAGCGGCAGACACGGTCGATGCGGCATTTATCGAAAAATGGGATCGCATCCACGCGTTGCGTGACGACGTGCAGAAAGCCCTTGAAAATGCCCGTACCGCGAAACTCATCGGCGGTTCGCTCGACGCGGCGGTCACCCTGTACTGTGATGACCAAGCGTTACCGTTCGTGCAATCGGTTGCCGAACTGTTGCCGTCGGTCCTCATCGTGTCCGATGTGCAGATCAAAGCGGACGGTCAAGGCGAATACAGCGGCGATTTCGCGGGTGTATCTGTCTCGGTCGCACACGCAAACGGCGAAAAATGTTGCCGTTGCTGGGTGTACAGTGACACGGTCACAAACGACGGCGAAAGCAACGGCCTGTGTGCTCGTTGTGCCGCCATCTTAAACAGTTAAGACTACGTGTCGAACCGCCGACATCCGTGCTCGGCGGTTCGATTTGTTAAAAAGGAGGGCGCGTATGTTCCAGGTGATCGCCACCGTCAGTATTGCCGTACTGGTCGGACTTGATCAACTTACCAAATGGTTATCCCTCACGTTCCTGAAAGGCACCGAACCCGTCACCGTCATCGGCGGTTTCTTTGAACTCACCTATCTCGAAAACCGCGGTGCCGCATTCGGTATGATGCAGGGCGAGAGGTGGTTCTTCATTGTGTTCACCGCGCTGGTGATGTTGGCACTGTCCGGTCTGTTGCTGTTCGGTAACTACCGTAAGCATCGCTTGTTCAATGCCAGCCTGATCCTGATCATCGCAGGCGGTATCGGTAACCTCATCGACCGTATCGCGAACGGTTTCGTGATCGATTTTTTGCATTTCTTTCTCAAAACCGATACGTTCTACGGGGATTTCCCTGTCTTCAACTTTGCCGACTGTTGCGTCGTGATCGGTTCGGTACTGTTACTACTCTTTTTCTTCTTTTTCTACGAAGAAAAAAACACCCCCAAAACGGAGGTGGCACCCAATGACGACCATACCAAAAACGGTTGATACCGCCGACGGCGGTCTGCGCGCCGACGTGTATCTGGCAAAGACGATGGAGATCACCCGTGCCGCCGCCCAGAAATGGCTCGAACAAGGTTGCGTCACCCGTGAAAACGGCAAACCACTCGGTAAAAGTGAAAAAGTCGCGGTCGGCGATCGTTTGCTGATTACCCCGCCCGACCTTGAACCGTGCGAAGTGACCGCACAGGATATCCCGCTCGACATCGTGTACGAAGATGATGACCTGTTGGTGGTCAACAAACCCAAAGGAATGGTGGTTCACCCCGCCGCAGGCAACCCCGACGGTACGCTCGTCAACGCATTGCTTGCCCACTGTAAAGGCAGTTTGTCGGGTATCAACGGTGTGATGCGTCCCGGTATCGTCCACCGTATCGATAAAGACACCAGCGGTCTGCTTATCGTTGCCAAAAACGATACCGCCCATCAGGGATTAGCAGAACAGATCAAAGAACACAGTTTCACCCGCATTTACGAAGCGGTGATCGTCGGTCACCTGAAAGAAACCGAGGGTACCGTCAACGCTCCCATCGGCAGACACCCCGTCCACCGTAAAAAAATGGCGGTCACCGACCGCAATTCCAAGAATGCCGTGACACACTATCGCGTCCTGCAAGACTATACGGGTTATAGCCACGTCCGCCTGCAACTGGAAACGGGACGCACCCACCAGATCCGCGTCCATATGGCATACCTCGGTCATCCCGTAGCGGGGGACACCGTGTACGGTTCTGCCAAACAAAGTTTTCAAGGTCTGGAAGGTCAGTGCCTTCACGCGAAGGTCATCGGTTTCGTTCATCCCCGCACGGGCGAATATCTCGAATTCGAAAGTGACCTGCCCGCCTATTTCAAAACCATATTAAAAACACTTTCAAAATAAAAGGAACACGCTGTACAGCGTGTTCCTTTGTGTTTATAATAATGTTGCGCGTAACTGTTCACCCGACAAGGGGGAGAGGTAGGCGGGCGGAATATCCAACACCGTCTTGCATCCGAACGCGCCTTCTTGTCCCAACCGATATGCCGCGCGGGCATAGGCAACCAATACGCTGGACGTGAATTCGGGATTGGAATCCAGTTGCAACCGATACTCGATGAGATGACGATGTTCACCGTCCCATCCCGTTTTACCCGTACGAATGACGAATCCGCCGTGGGGAATACCGCTGTGATCGCGTTTCAGTTCTTCCTGCGAAATGAAATGCACCACCGTATCGTAATCGGCGAAATAGTTGGGCATCGTCTTGATCTCGCGTTCAATGCGTTCTTTGTCGGCATCGTCCGCCGCCACCACAAAACATTCACGCAAATGTTTCTCGCGGGTGGTGAGGTTCGGCATATCCCCGCTGCGTACGGCGGCGAGTGCTTCCTCTTTCGGTATGGTGTATTGTTTCGCATCGACCACCCCGTCAATACGGCGGATGGCATCGGAATGTCCTTGACTGACCCCTTTGCCCCAGAACGTGTAATCCGCACCGTCGGGCAGGATGGCACCCGCATACAGGCGGTTGAGCGAAAACATACCGGGATCCCAACCGCAGGAGATGATCGCCACGTTTTTGCCGTCAACGGCGGCGCGATTGACCGCGTCGAAATGTTCGGGGATACGCGCGTGGGTATCGAAACTGTCGATCACGTGGAAATCACGGGCAAGCGCAGGTGTTTGTACCGGCAGATCGGTCGCACTGCCGCCGCACAGGACGAGTACGTCAATTTGGTCACGATACTGTAAAACGTCGCTTACCGAATAGACGGGTACCCCGTCGGTCAACAACTTGACCTGTTCGGGCGGACGACGGGTAAACACGGCAACCAATTCCATATCGGACTGTTGCTTGACCGCACATTCAATGCCTTTCCCTAAATTGCCGTAACCGACGATACCAATGCGAATGCTCATTGTAATCACTCCCGTGAATTGAAAATGGAGAGTTCTCACTCTCATTATGCCTCATTATAACAGACCGTAAAAAGAAATTCCATATATTTTTGAAAAAAGGGTTGACTTTTTGTTTTATGTGACTATTATGTAGGTGGAATTTGCAAATTCCCAAAAAAGTGAACTGTCAAATCCGCTTTGACACTTCGTACAAAGGATGTGTGCTTTATGAAACGAGTGAAGCCGATCAACAACATTGAAACTTTGGATGAAGCAACTTTGATTGAATTGGAACAAGAATTCTTGAATGCGTATTCGACCCCCACGACGAACGAGACTCTTTTTCGACGTCTGTTACTGATCTATAAAGGTCACTATGTCAAAACGATTCTGGCGATTCTCTTTTGCATCTTGCAACTCAGTGCCTCCATGTACGTGCCGATTGCCGTGTCCAACATCATCGACGCACTGGTTACGGCCGCCGACAATTGCGTACAAACGATTTTGATCAATCTTGGCATCGTGGCGGGACTGCTTCTGATCAACTATCCTATGCAGATCTGGTATCGCCAATACAATTTCGATACCAGACGTTCGGTACAAGCGCAACTGCGCACCGCACTGGTCGCGAAATTACAAGCACTCACCATCAGTTTTAATAAACGAATGGCATCCGGTCGTATCCAAACCAAGATCTTTGCGAACGTGGATACCATCCAAGGCCTATACAGTTTTTATACCATTACGCTACCGCACATTATCGTGAATTTACTGGTGATCGTCACGGTGATGATTGTGCGCGGCAGATGGCTGTTACTGTTGTTTTTCTGCGTATGCGCGCCGCTCTTTTTGTTGTGTTCTTTACCGCTCAAGGAGAAGATCAAAAAATATTCCCGCGAACACCGTGTACGCAACGAAGCGGTCAACTCCGACGTACTGGATATGGTGGATCTCATCCCCGTTACCCGTGCCCACGCACTCGAACAATACGAAATGCACAAAATGGCAAAGAAATTTGCCGAGTTCTCCAAAGTGGGCTACACGTTGGATATGACGACTAATACGTTCATGGTGCGTAACTGGTTGACCTCGCAGGTCTTCCAGTTGGTGGGGTTGGCAGTATTGGTATTGATGGCGCTGAACGGGTATATTACGGTCGGCGAGATCGCTCTGTATCACGGATATATCGGACAATTTTTGAGTAACGTGACACAGGTGGTAGACGTCGTTCCCGTCAACGCCTCTGCCGCGGATGCCATCACCTCGGTTACCGAGATCTTACGCTCGACCGAACTCGAACAGGAGGGTGCCAAACAAACCCTGGACACCGTTAAAGGCGCGATTGAATTCCGTGACGTGTCGTTCCATTACGACGACGATGACCGTCCCATACTGGACCACCTCAACCTGACCGTCAACGCGGGCGAAACCGTAGCGTTGGTCGGCGAATCGGGCGGCGGCAAATCCACCCTCGTCAATATGATGAACGGGTTTTACAACCCCACCGGCGGCAGCGTATCGGTCGACGGGGTACCGATGACCAATATCGATCTCCAAAGTTACCGTAAACACATCGCAATGGTGCCGCAAACGTCGGTACTGTTTGCGGGTACGTTGCGCGAAAACATCACCTACGGTTCGGATAAAGTCAACGAAGAGCAGTTGCTGCAGGTCATCGATGCCGCTTGCCTGCGCGACGTGATCGATAACCTGCCCAACGGCATCGATACGTTGATCGGCGAACACGGCGGCAAACTGTCGGGCGGTCAGCGTCAGCGTATCTCCATCGCCCGTGCGATGATTCGCAACCCCGATATCATCTTGCTGGACGAAGCGACCAGTGCGCTCGACACCGTTTCGGAAAAACATATCCAACAAGCGATCGAAAACCTGTCCAAAGATAAGACCACCGTCATCGTTGCCCACCGCCTGTCCACCATCAAAAATGCCGATAAGGTCGCGGTGATCAAGGACGGTCAATGTGTGGAAGTCGGCACCTTTAACGAGTTACTGGAACGTAAAGGCGAGTTCTACCGCTTCTATCAGATGCAGGTATAAAAGGACAATATTCTCCTACAATATGTCAAAATCTTTATTTTCCTTGTCGTAAAGCAATGCTACAATATTCTCGTATCATACAATAAAACGAGGTGTTATTATGCAATCCTTTCCTATTGGTGCCATGCTCAGTTCGTTCCGTTTGCCGTTCCGTGAAGCGGTCGAAAAAGCGGCTTCTTTGGGGGTACAAGGCTTACAGGTCAATATGATCGAAGGTGAACTCGACCTCGAAACGCTCAACCGCGAAAACGTCGCCGAAATGTTGGACGTCATCAAATCCAACGGCTTGATCGTGTCGGCGGTCTGCGGTGACTTCGGTCACGGGTTCGGTAATGCCGAACAAAACCCCGACTTGATCGAACGTTCCAAACGTATTATGGAACTGACCCAGTGGTTCGGCAGTAACATCGTCACCACCCACATCGGTGTGGTACCCACCGACCCTACCCATCCCCGCTACGCGATCATGCAGGAAGCGTGTCATACGCTCGCGGAATTTGCTGACGGTATGGGCGGCCACTTCGCCATCGAAACGGGTCCCGAACCCGCAAAAGTTCTCAAAGGATTCTTGGACGGGTTACACTCCAAAGGCGTTGCGGTCAATATGGATCCCGCAAATCTGGTCATGGTGGTGCGTGACGATCCCGTCGCGGCGGTCCACACCCTCAAAGACTACATCGTCCATACCCACGCCAAAGACGGTATCAACTTGCTGGTAAAAGACCCCGAGATCATCTACGGCATCTGCAAATCCGACGAAAAGGCAAGTTGGGGCAAGGTGTTCCAGGAAATGCCGCTCGGTACCGGTCACGTCGATTTCCCCGCCTACTTGCAGGCACTCGAAGATATCGGCTATCGCGGCTTCTTAACCATCGAACGCGAAGTGGGCGAAAACCCCGCCGCCGACATCGAAGTCGCCGTCAACTTCTTAAAAGGTCATTTCGATAAATAACCAACAACCGCCCGATTTGAGTATACAAATCGGGCGGTTTTGTTAGTATGTTCTGATATAATCTTCATAAAAGGGTTTTATCAATTTTTTGTTTATTGCATATTCTAATATTTCTTCGATATTTGCTTTTGTCAACTGACTATAAGAAGGATTTTTCCATATTTGTTTTGTAATATCAAGAAAACCTCTAATTTCCTCCGGCATAATAAATAAGTTTTCTATTAAATTTTTTGCTTCACTTTTTTCCATTCCAAAACTTAACTGCCCTATATCTTCATCTGTTTCAACGTCATTATCAAATCCGGTTCCAGCAGAGTCCTCATCTTCATCGTCATTATTGTAGTCGGAATACTCGTTATATTTTTGCATTTCTTTATTTCTCCTTTTGATTTGAAATTTATATTTCCCTTTTCGTCAGTACCACAACATTATTCGTCGGGGTAAGGTGGTCCGGCGGGGACACCTTTTTCGGTTCGTTCTTGTCCTGAAAACACATAGTATTTTGATGATTTAAAAGCGATGATTTCATCAATGGTTTTTAGCGTATTCATATGTTTTGCCATGTCTTCGTCATAATCATTCTCGTTGTAACAACTCTTGTCTTCTACAAAAAACATCAAGCCATCATAATTTTTAGGCACGCAAATATAAAACGAGATAACTCCGCCACCACCAGCGGGCGATGCTACGAAAACAGAAATATTTTTTCCATTTACGTTAATGTTAAAACGATTATATGGTTTATCGCTTTGCGGATAATAAAAACTAAAAACTGTGCCGGTATATTTGTCAAAGGCGCATACATCGTTAAACTCGCAGAAGACCCAACGACAGAGTTCTAAGCATATGTAATCTTTCTCGTTAATATCGGTGGGGGTGCCGGATTCCCCCCACCACCATTGCGCTGTCTCTTGAATGCTCAAGTTTGGGAGACGGCAAGTATGTTTTGCACTGTCATTTAGGCAAGCGCCTTCGAGAGGAGAAACCGTTATACCCATCTTCTCCAAATATGTTTTCGGTGTGCTTTTCGTTGTGGTAGTGGTAGTTTTTTTAGTAGTTGTCGTCGATTTCGTCGTTGTAATAACATCAGCAGGTTTCTTCGTAGTTGTCGGTTTTGCGGTTGTAGTTGTAGCGGTAGTAGTGGTTGCCACGGTGGTGGTTGTTGCAGTGGTCGTCGCGTTCTCTGTGACCGTAGTGGTAGAGGTGGGTACGGTATCTCCATCGGATACGGTTTCGCCACCGCCGCAACCGCAAAGGCTCAACACCATCGTTGCCGTCAATAACACGGCGAGAAAAGTTTTTGTTTTCAAGTTTCTCCAACTCCTTTATAATTCTAATGCGCAATTGATCACGGAAAGCAGTAAAAAGTAACAGAGCCTATTTCATATCCTTTGTATTTTACTGTAATAGTTGCTTTTCCTGTACCCACTGCAACTATTTCCGCTCGATTATAAATTGCATTCCAGTTTCCGCTATCATAACCATTGCTGTATCTAATTGAAACTCCGCCGGTCGGATTCTCGTCATAATGTTTTTCACTGCTGCCATATATTTTTTGGATTTTTATTATAGATTCGTCGCTTGAAGTCCAAGTGAAATCGTTAGGGTCCGCCGCACAATAATACCAATCGGGTGATCTACTTGGTGTCTCGTCATAAGCGAAAGTGACATAGAAATCTTTTGGTCCAATAGTAATCGTCTTAACAGCTCCAATATTAAGACTATCATCGTGATTTTCTATACACAATTTTTCTTTTAATGTTTCTTGTGGCGAGGCATATATTTTCATCACTAACCATCAAAAAGATAGAACACGCTCGGTATAGGTTGGAGTATGCCGAGCAGAACAGGAGAAGATGAATGCAGATAACGGAAAATCAGATAGCAGAAATGGACGCAGCGGAACTGCTAAGCGATTATACACTTAGTAATATTTTTGATTTGACGGACGAGATCACGAAAGCACGGTGTTTGATTGCCGTCCAGGATCGAGCCGATTTTCTCGGACGAGGAAAGACCGCTCGCGCGCTGATCGGCGCGTACCGCTCGGAAGAAGCAAAGGTATTTGAACAGATCCCGCAACGTAAAATTAACTTTCCGATCGACTATACGCAAGGCGGGCAGATCCGAAAAACGATCAACAATTTTGAGAGGATCATACAGAACGACCCGTACTTTGCCGGTGTGCGGTTCAATCTGTTGACCAACGCGATCGAGATTGTAGAGGACGGACAAGCGCGGAACTGGACCGACACCGACGACAACCTTGCAATCAGTTACATAGAGCGCGAGTACAAGATCCAAAACGAAAAGTACTTTTTGACGGCACTTGCCAACGTGTCCTATCAGAAGTCATACCACCCGATAAAGGAACTGATCGAAGCGGCAACGTGGGACGGAACGTCGCGTATATCGTTCTTTTTGCGTGACGTGTTGAAGTGCGAGGATACCGAGTACACGCGGGAGGTGAGCCGACTGATCTTTGCGGGCGGGATCCACCGCGCATACGTGCCGGGGTGCAAGTTTGATACCGTGCCGGTGTTCATCGGAAAAGCGCAGGGCGAAGGAAAAAGCACGATCGCCCAGTGGTTGGCTATCAAGGATCAATTCTATTCGGATACCTTTACGATCGAAGGCAAGGACGGTATGGAAACGATCGCCGACAAATGGATCTGTGAGTTGAGCGAATTGTTGGCACTCACCAAAGCAAAAGAGGTTGAAGCGGTCAAGGCGTTTCTTTCCCGGCAAAGCGACCACTACCGACGCACGTACGATCGTCGCCCCGAAGATTATCCGCGCCAAAACATTTTCATCGGAACCACCAACAGAGAACAGTTTTTGACCGACAAGACGGGGAACCGACGTTTTCTGCCGGTGAAGGTGTATAGCGACGGCTACGACGTACACAACCGTGAGCAGGAGATCCGCGCGTATATCCGTCAATGCTGGGCGGAAGCAAAAACGTTATACGATCGCGGCGAATTGAAACCGTACCCGGACCCGAACCTGCGGCAGATCATCGAAGCGGTGCAACGTAACGCCACCGAAGACGATTACCGCGTCGGTATGATCGAAGCGTATCTTGACGGGCGGGACGAGGTCTGCGTGTTGGAGTTGTGGAAATACGTGCTCGGCAACGAGTTCGCGAAACCGTCGAGAAAAGAAAGTAACGAGATCGTATTGATTATGCAGGGGCTTCCCGCGTGGAAAAAACAGGACGTTGCAAAGCGATTTGCGGAACACGGGTTGCAAAGGTACTGGAAACGTAAGAAATAACAACCGAGAGGGGCCGATCTACACGTCGTAGGTCGGTCTTTTTTTGTTACCAACTGTTACCAACTCGTAAAAGCTAGTAACACCCAAAACCGCTCAACAGAGCCATTTATAACCCCTTTTGTTACCAGTTACTAAAAAAATGAAAAAATTAAATAAAAATAAAAAAATATATATTATGTATTTTGAGTAATATATAGGAAACTTGGTAACTTGGTAACAGAAAAGCTTGCGAACCGCACCGTTGAGCCGTTTGTTGTGTTACCAACTGTTACTAACTCAACACGGGTAACAAAGGACACCGTAAAAAACCGCCGATTTTTCCATAAATATTAATAGCAAAGTTAACACTCGATGTAAAGTTGTAAACCTTTACAGGAGTAAGGCGGAGAGATACAAACACAAACGATGACCTGTACAATAAAAAAGGTGGCACCGATCTGTGTGCACCACGTGGCTTTAAACGCCCGTTTTGGCGCGTTCGGTTTTGTGGTGGTCAGTTCCCTTGACGGGTGAGATCGGGCGAATAAAAGCAGTTTCCGCGTGAATGGCAACGAGCGGGGGCGGTGTCCCGCTTCGGATAACGTTGCACCGTTCCGATGAGCGCAAAAAGACCCGCTCGGCGATGATCCGAACGGGCTGGTTGATTTGCTATTAAAGTTTCCTGTAGGTTTCGTCGGTGTGTGTTCCGTCGAGGGCAACGCCGATCGCGATGCTTTCCAGTAAGCCTTGATCGATGGCGTCCTGCATAACGATTTTGAGCGCGTTCGCCTTTGCTCTGGGAATTTGCGCGTAGTTCAACGTGAACTCAAAGCCTTTCGGGTAAGCGCGGATTTTGTTAAAGCAGAGTGTGTATTCCTCGTGGTTTCTTAATTCTTGAACTGTCATTGTTGGGATCCCTCCGATCAGTCTACGGTGAAGCGGCGCGTTTCCACCGGCTTTATGTAGCGTGCGGCGATCTCCGGCAACTCTGCCCGGAAGTTCTTACTATCAAGGCGGGTACTGCGAACGGTCTTGTATCGAAGTTTGAAAACTCCCACCACCAACTCGTCCACGCCCTGCTCGTCCATAGCGGCTTTGATCGTGTCCTCGATCGTGCTGATCTCTGCGTCCAGTTCGGCGGCCATCGTGCGCAGTTCCTTTAATTCCTGCACCTTTGCGCTCAGTTCGGCAATGCTCATTGCGTAGCACCGCCTTTCCGTACCGCGATACGTTGGTTTTGGATGATTTCGGTAGCGTATTTGAGGATCGGATAAAAACGCGGTACACGTCGCATAAAGCAAACGGCGGTAAGCATTTCGTCCTCTTGGGCCGTGCACGTGCGCATTCCTTCGTCCTCGCAAAATTCGGCGAAAATGTTTAACAGGTTTTCCGCATCTTCTAAGGCGATTTCCATATCGAACAGATCTACGTTGTTTTGCATTGTAAAAACTCCTCTCAAAATTTAGACTTGAAAGAAGTTGTCCTATGCGGTATAATAGATTTGCATAGGGTAACTCCTTTGCGTGGGGGCGGTGCCGCTTAACTTTCTCAGGGGAAAGCGGTGCCGTCCTGTTTTGCTTTATCCGTTTGTCAATCCCTCCCGAAGCGGATAAACCCATTATACACCTTGCAAAGTGTATTTTCAAGTTGTTATCTTCACCAAAGTTACACCTGCACATTTGTACAAAGTGTACACTTGCAAATGTGTATATCGCGTAGTATAATAAAACAAAAATGTAAGGAGTTGATTTCTTGGCAATTAGCGAGGCGAAAAAACGCGCAAATAAAAAATGGAATCAGGAAAATATGGCAAAGTTGTACGATCGTGTGGTTGCGCTCTTCCCAAAAGGAAAAGGGGATATTGTCAAAAAACACGCTGCAGATCGCGGAGAGAGCCTGAGCGGGTTTATCAACCGCGCCGTGGACGAAACGATGGAGCGGGACAACGCCGATCAATAAGTACCCAAATATATCAGCCTTGCGAGGATACCCCGCAGGGCGTTTCTTTTGCCCTTTTTAGCGCGTTTCGGTTTGATGTGGCGTTATCATCTCATAAAGAGGGAAAACGGTTTGCACCTTGTTTTTGTTTGAATGGCGATCACACACGGCATAAAGAAAAGCAGATCGGAAAATCCGACCCGCTTCACTGTGTAATATTAGACTGTTGGTGTGCCGTACTCGCGCCGCATCGCCGCCGCAGACACGACCCATTGTTTGCCGAACTTGCAAACGTCCATTCCCTCGATCAGTTTTCCGTAGGCGATTGCTTTGCGCAACGTGCTTTCGTTCAGACCCCACAGCGTTGTTGCGTCGCTTAACGCGATCAGATCATCAAAAGGGGTATTTACGACAGATCCGTTTTCCCACAGTTCGTCGCAGGACAGATCGAGGTCGTCGTTCCACACGATCCCGTGACCGCCCACGTCGACGGTCACGTCGGCGAACAGTCGAGGATCTTCCAGTTGTCGGAACGTTGGCAACCGCTCGAACAACGGTTTAACGTCGTATATCTTTGTACAGCCTTCGGCGAACTGAACACAGAGCCGGTGATCGGGTAACGGTAAAACTGCTTTGACTTTGTGAAACATATAAACACCTACCCTTATTCCAACGGCGGAAGTTTGCAGAACTCTTGCGTTTCCCAAATTGTCAACAACGCGCCTTTATTGTTGGTGATCCATTCCCGTACCAATTCGAGAGCCTTTGACGGGAGCGATCCTTCCAACACGCGACCGTCCTCGATACCGATCGCGGCAACGTCTTCGTTATAGATTGCGTGAATGTGCGGCGGGTTATGCTCCTTTTGAAGAAAATACATACGAATAATGATCCCGTAAAATCTTGATAACACAGGCATACGTCAACGCCCCTTTCTACTGTCATTGTATCACGATACCGTGATATTGTCAAGAGGGGAACGATCAACGTGGGCGAAGCGTAGGCGGCTTTGATTGCCGATATTGCCCCAAAATAAACCCCAAATAAACCCCAAAGTCGGGTTTTTAGGGAAAATGAAAACCGCCCGACCTCACCGTAAATGGCTTGGTTGAGCGGTTTGTGGTGGTGAACCATCGGGGATTCGAACCCCGGACACCCTGATTAAAAGTCAGGTGCTCTGCCAGCTGAGCTAATGATTCATAACGCTTAAATATTATATCCAACTAAATGCGGAATGTCAACAAAAATTTTACGGTTTCTTAAAATTTTTGAAAAAAGCTTCAAAAAAGTCGGCAAATAGGGGGGAAACCGCGCGATATATCTTGCAAAATGCTCGAAAAAGAAGTACACTATGGAGGAGAAAACGGGGAAACCGGTGCAAATCCGGTACGAGCCCGTCGCCGTGAGGTGAACAGTACGGTTATCTATTTTCCGATACCGCAACGGAATGAAGTGCCATTGGAGTATTCCGAGAAGGCGATACCCGTCACCGCAGTCGAAATATCCGTTTCTCTGAAACAACTTTCCATACGTCGCGAGCGCCGACAGGAAAAGAGAAGAATAAAGGAGAAAAAGCCAATGAGAAAAACAACAAGTTTAAAACGATTGGTCTGTTTGGCTCTGTGTGTAATGCTGATGGCGGTTACGGTATTGACGATGAGCGGTTGCGATCTGTTACAAGGTAACGATACAACCACCACAACCACCGCGTCGACCACTACCACGACGACCGAGCCGCTGACGAAGCCAACGACAGGCCCCACACTGATGGGAAAAGGGGACACGGTATTTTACTTGAAGGTAACAGACGATCAGTCCAACACCACCGCGTTCGCGGTAAAAACCGATGACCTGTATGTCGGTGAAGCACTGTTCAACTTAGGTCTGATCGACGGGGAACAGGGTGCCTACGGTTTGTTTGTTACCGAAGTAAACGGCGTTGAAGCGGTGCCCGGCACTTACTGGATGCTCTACGTTAACGGCGAATTGGCACCGACGGGCGTGGATTCGACCGAAATTGTCCAAGATGCTCACTATGAGTTTCGTATGGAAGCCGCATGAAACTGACCGTTAAAGAATTGGTGATCTTTGCCTTGCTCGGTGCGGTGATGCTGGTCAGTAAAGTGGTAATGGAGTTTTTACCCAACATCCATCTGCTTTCGGTACTTATTGTCGCGTATACCGTCGTCTACCGTCAAAAAGCGTTGTACGCGATCTATACTTACATTGGATTACAAGGATTGATCGCAGGGTTTGCCACGTGGTGGATCCCGTATCTGTACGTCTGGACCGTTTTGTGGGCGGTGGTGATGATACTGCCGCGCAACCTGTCGGGTAAGACCGCCGTGATCGTGTATACCATCATTTGTATGGCGCACGGTCTGTTGTTTGGCGCACTGTGCGCACCCGCTTACGCACTTCTGTACCAAATGTCCTTTGAAGGAATGCTCGCGTGGATCGCCGCAGGCTTGACCTTTGACCTGTTACACGTGTTCGGCAACGGTTGCTTAGCGGCAACGGTGACCCTCCCGATGATCGCTCTGCTTCGGCGCGTACAACGGTTGGCACCAACCGAATAAAAGCAAAAACGGGGGACGACTTTACGTCGTCCCCTGAAAATTTGCTTAAAATTTATAAAAGAAGTCTTGACTTTACCAAAGTAAAGTGCTACTATAGCAAAGTAATCTTTCCCAAAGAGGAGGAATGGCGCGTGACGAAATTGAGATCAACGCTTGTCGATCAGTTGTTTGACGTGATCTTGGCGCTTGGTGACCGCGAAGAATGTTACCGTTTTTTTGAGGACGTTTGCACGGTCAACGAAATACAGGATATGGCGCAACGGTTCGAGGTGGCGCAACTGTTGGAACAGGGGAAAAACTACCAGCAGATCGCCGCACAGGTCGGGGTCAGTACCGCGACCATCAGTCGCGTCAGCCGTTGCCTGAATTACGGGAACGGCGGTTACGAAGAAGCCATCGCGAAACGAAAGGCGGCGACCGAAGATGAACAATGATCGGATGCTCACCGCAAACGAGCGGGTTTTGTTTCCGCTTCGCGAACTGTACGGACAATACGGGTATCTGCCCTATAAAATGAATAAATTTGAAGAATACGATCTTTACGTCAAAAATAAAGATTTTCTGATATCCGACGGGGTCATCACTTTTACCGACACCAACGGACGACTGTTGGCTCTTAAACCAGACGTTACCCTGTCCATCGTCAAAAACAGCCGCGACGGGGCGGACGGGATTCAAAAAGTCTACTACGACGAAAACGTTTATCGGGTATCGGGCAATACCCACGCATTTCGTGAGATACTGCAAGCCGGCATTGAATGTATCGGCGAAGTAGACAATTACTGCCTGTACGAAGTGTTGATGTTGGCGGCAGAAAGTCTGCGCCGCATCTCGGACGAATGGGTACTGGATATCTCGGATATCGATATTGTATCCGAAATGTTGGATACGTTATCCCTTCCTGACGATGCGAAAGCGGCAGTGTGGCATTGTGTCGGCGAAAAGAACCTGCATGAACTCAGACAGATCTGTATCCAAAACGGTGTCGGTGAACCCGCTGTCGCATTACTGCAACAACTGCTCACCGTCGGCGGTACCCCCGCTCAGGTGTTACCGCAACTGCGTGACCTGCTCCCCGAGTCGCAAGCGCTTACCCGTTTGCAAACGGTGGTACAAGCGTTTGAGGGCAGCGTATGGGCTGACCGCCTGCGGCTGGATTTCTCGGTGGTAAGCGATAACCGCTACTACAACGGCATTGTGTTTAAAGGGTTTGTCAACGGCGTTCCCGACCGTGTGTTGTCGGGCGGTCAGTACGACAAATTGATGAAAAAGATGGGTCGTTCTTCCCGCGCGGTGGGTTTTGCGGTGTATCTCGATATGTTGGAACGGTTGTACGATACGCAGGAAACGGACGATACACAAGCCGTTCTGTTGTACAACGATACCGACGGTATCGCAGCGATCCAAGCCGCCGTCACGCAACTGACCGCGCAAGGCTTACAGGTGATCGCAACGCGAACGCTACCGACCGAACGCCGTGTCGGTCAGATTTGGACATTGGATGGCAAAGAGGTGAAACGGATTGAAAACGATGCTTAACGTTGCCCTTCCGAAAGGACGTTTGGGCGAAAAGGTCTATGCGATGTTTGAAAAAGCAGGGTTTGACTGTCCGTCGATCCGCGAAAATAACCGCAAACTGATCTTCGAAGACGAAGCGACGGGTGTCCGTTACTTCTGGGTCAAACCGTCGGACGTGGCGATCTACGTTGAACGCGGTGCCGCCGATATCGGTGTCGCGGGCAAGGATATTTTATTGGAATATGCCCCTGCGGTATACGAACTGCTTGACCTGCAACTCGGCAAATGCCGTATGGCGGTCGCCGCCAAAGCCGATTTCTGCGACGATCCCCGCCGCACCCTGCGCGTGGCAACCAAGTTTCAAAACATCGCCGCGCGGTATTATGCCTCGCTCGGTCGGGATATC
>CAYSPZ010000019.1:0-24763 GCA_964433065.1 uncultured Eubacteriales bacterium
GAATTACAGAAACAATCCTGCGTGACGCGCACCAGTCGCTGATCGCTACGCGGATGACCACCGAGGAAATGATCCCCGCCCTCGAAATGCTCGACGATATCGGGTATCATTCGCTCGAATGTTGGGGCGGCGCCACGTTTGACTCCTGTTTGCGGTTCTTGGGTGAAGATCCGTGGGAGCGTCTGCGCACCCTCAAAAAGCATATGCCCAAAACCCCGTTACAGATGTTGTTCCGCGGTCAGAATATGCTCGGATACCGTCATTACGCCGACGACGTTGTCGAATACTTCGTGCAAAAGTCGGTCGCGAACGGTATCGACATCATCCGCATTTTTGATGCGCTCAACGATATCCGCAACTTGGAAACCTCCATCAAAGCGGCGAAAAAAGAACAAGGCGCACACGTACAGGTCGCGGTATCGTATACCACCAGCCCCGTACACAACGTCGAATATTTCGTCAACTACGCGAAACAACTCGAATCCACCGGTGCGGATTCCATCTGTATCAAAGATATGGCGGGTCTGCTCGTTCCGTACGCTACCTACGAACTGGTATCGGAACTGAAAAAAGCGGTATCCATCCCGATTCAGGTCCACTCCCACTTTACGGCGGGTATCGCGGATATGGTCTTGATGAAAGCCATAGAAGCGGGTGCCGACGTGGTGGACACCGCGTTGTCGCCTCTCGCGATGGGTACCTCCCATCCCGCGACCGAATCGATGGTGGCGGCACTGCAAAACTCGCCGTACGACACCGGTTTGGATCTCGTCAAGCTCAACGAGGTGAGCAAGTATTTCGGTTCGCTTCGTAAAAAATATCTGGAAAGCGGACAACTCAACCCGAAAATGCTCGAAGTGGACGCCAACGCGCTCATTTATCAAGTACCGGGCGGTATGTTGTCCAACCTCGTCAGCCAGTTGAAACAAGCCGGTCGCGAAGACCAGCTCGAAGAAGTGTTGCAGGAAGTGCCGCGTGTGCGTAAAGACGCGGGCTATCCGCCGCTCGTCACCCCGTCCTCGCAGATCGTCGGTACTCAGGCGGTGTTCAACGTTATCGGCGGCGAACGCTACAAGATGGTCACCAAAGAATTCAAGGGTCTGGTACGCGGTGAATACGGCGCAACGCCTGTCCCGATGGATCCCGAATTCGTCAAAAAGATCATCGGCGACGACGAGCAGATCACCTGCCGTCCCGCGGATCAACTGCAACCCGAACTGGATAAGATGCGCGATGAGATGAAAGAATGGTACGAGCAGGAAGAAGACGTGTTGACCTATGCCCAATTCGGTCAGGTCGCGCTTAAATTCTTCGAGAAACGCCGCAACGAAAAATACGGTATCGACGGCGATCACCTGCACACCGATACGATGGTTCATCCCGTATAAAATTTGCCTAAAAGCCCCCTGTGCGGGGCTTTTGGTGTCTGAAATCAAAGGGAGAAAATACTATGATACGCAGTATGACCGGCTACGGCCGTCATTGTGATACGGTAAACGGATGGGAGATCACCGTTGAACTCAAATCGGTCAACCATCGGTTTTTCGAATACTCGTCCCGTCTGCCTCGCGCATACGGATTTTTGGACGACAAACTCAAAACGTTCCTGCAATCGGGTATCTCGCGCGGTAAGGTCGAAGCGTACGTGTCGATCGAAGCCGCAGACGTAGCCGACAGCGTGGTGGCGGTGAATATGCCGCTCGCCAAAGCCTATCTGGCGGCATTGCAGGAGATCGCGACCGAATTGTCGGTACGTGATGACAGTTCCGCCATGAACCTTGCGCGGTTCCCCGACGTGCTTACCGTCCGCAAAGAACAGGCGGACGAAGATGCCGTGTGGGCGGCGGTACAAACAGTGGCGCAAACGGCATTGCAGAATTTCCTGTCGATGCGTGAACGGGAAGGCGAACGGTTACGCGAAGACGTTCTGTTCCGCCGTTCGTTGTTGCTTGACGGTGTCAAACAGGTGGAGGACCGTTCTCCGCAGACCGTTCGGGAACATATGCAAAAGGTCGAAACGCGGATGAAAGAACTGCTCGGCACCGTCACGGTCGACGAGCAACGCTTGTTGACCGAAGCCGCTATTTTTGCGGATAAGATCGCCACCGCTGAGGAAACGGTACGGTTGCGCAGTCACCTCGATCAATTGGAAACGCTGATGAACAGTGACGAACCGGTCGGTCGAAAATTAGATTTCTTGATTCAGGAGATCAACCGCGAAACCAACACCATCGGTTCCAAAGCGCAGGACCTGCAACTGGCACAGGTCGTCGTGGATATGAAAGCCGAGATCGAAAAGATCCGCGAACAGATCCAGAACATCGAATAGGGGGAAGAAGATGCGGCTCATCAACATCGGATTCGGAAATATGGTCGCCGCCAATCGGTTGGTTGCCATCGTCAGTCCCGAATCGGCACCCATCAAACGGATCATTCAGGATGCCAAAGAACAAGGCACACTGATCGATGCTACATACGGTCGCCGCACCCGCGCGGTACTGGTGACCGACAGCGACCACGTCATTCTCTCTGCCGTACAACCCGAAACGGTAGCCAATCGCTTTATCGACAGTGAGGAGGGGACCGACGGTGGCGAATGATCAAAAACGCGGACTGCTGCTCATCCTGTCGGGTCCGTCGGGTTGCGGAAAAGGGACCATCGTATCCCGCTTGTTAGCCGAACGGGAGGATACCGTGTTATCGGTATCGGTCACCACCCGTGACCCCCGTCCCGGTGAGACCGACGGGGTGGAATACTATTTCCGCTCCCGTGAACGGGTCGAGCAGATGATTGCGCAGGACGAATTACTCGAATATGCCGAATACAGCGGCAACTACTACGGCACTCCCAAAGCGGCGGTGGAACGGTTGCTCGCAGAAGGCAAAAACGTCATTTTGGAAATTGAAGTACAGGGCGCTCAAAAAGTGATGGCGCGGGTACCCGATCACGTATCGGTGTTTCTGGCAATGCCGTCACTCGAAGAACTGGAGCGCCGTTTACGCGGACGGGGTACCGAAACGGAAGACCGTATCCGTTGCCGTATGGCGGCGGTACGTTCCGAACTGGACGCCGCCTGTCATTATCAATACGTGGTGGTCAACGACGATATTTCGGCGGCGGTCGACCGCGTGAACGCTATCTTAAACGCAGAACAATTACGCTATGAGCGTATGAAAACCGTAATGGAGGGATTATCAGTATGTTAAAACCGACCGATATCGAAAAATTGCAAGGCGACAAAAGCCGTTACGCGGTGGTCATCGGGATCGCCAAACGTGCCCGCGAGATCGCGCAGGATGCTGAGGACAACAGTGTGATCCTCACCGAAAAACCCGTCAGTTTAGCGATCAACGATTTCACCGAAGGGGATTACAAACTGGTTATGTCGGCAGAATGATGACCCATATTTACTAAGGGAGAGAAAGGTATGGCACAACGCCTTGTTGCGCAGGTGGCGGTGGAACAGACGACGTTTCGCTTTGATCGCCTGTACAGTTACGATGCGCAAACGGTATCCGACGGTATTGCCTGCGGATGCCGTGTGTTGGTGCCGTTCGGAAAAGGGGATCGCCATCGGCAAGGGATCGTGATGCAACTGCACACGTTACCCGAAGATGCGTGTACCGCTTTTAAACCGATCACGGAGGTGCTGGATCGGCAACCGTTATTGGATGAGCGGTTGCTCGATCTGGCGCTCTTTTTAAAAGACCGTACGTTCTGTACCGTGTTCGACGCGGTACGGACAATGGTTCCCGCCGGCTTGTGTATGCACGTCAAACCCGTGTATACCCCCGTTCTCTCGCAGGACGTGTCGGGTCTTACCGACGAACAACGGCAACTGTATACGCTTGCCTGTTCGTTGACCGAAAAACATCCCGACGGCATTCCGTCGGATACCTTATTGCGTCTGGCAGGGATGCAAAGCGTGTCGGCACTACCCGAAACGCTTGTCAAAAAAGGGTTGCTCGTTCGCAACGAGGAAGCCTATCGCCGCGCATCCGATGCCACCCAACGAATGGTGAGGTTGACCTTCTCGGAAGAAGAACGCGACGAGACGGAAAAACAACACCGTTTGACCCAAAAACAAAAACAGGTGATCGATCTGTTGTGTATGGCGGGTACCGCTTCGGTCAAAGAAGTGTGTTACTTGTCAAGCGTAACGACGGCGGTCACCGATGCGCTCGTCAAAAAGGGGATCGCGGAATATTACGAACGCGAAACGTTACGCACTCCCCACACGACGGCGGCAGAAACCGACCGTCGCCCCATCTTACTGAACGATGCCCAACAAACGGCATTTGACGAATTGTATGCGCGGTATGCCGAACCGCGCCCTGCGTGTGCGTTGCTGTACGGTGTGACCGGCAGCGGCAAAACGCAGGTGTATATGGCACTTATTGATCGCGTGCTTCAAGACGGTAAGCAGGTGATCGTGTTGGTTCCCGAGATCTCGCTTACACCGCAGACGGTGGGGTTGTTCACCGCGCGGTACGGCAACCGTGTCGCGGTACTGCACAGCGGTCTGTCGATGGGCGAACGGATGGACGAATACAAACGTATCCGCCGCGGCGATGCCCGTGTGGTGGTGGGAACCCGTTCCGCCGTGTTCGCGCCGTGTGCCGAACTCGGATTGATTGTGATGGACGAAGAACAGGAACACACCTACAAATCCGAGAGTTCTCCGCGCTATCACGCTCGTCAGGTCGCGAAATTCCGTGTGACGCAACACAATGCGTTGTTGTTACTCACCTCCGCGACCCCTTCTGTTGAAAGTTACTATGCTGCCACGATCGGACGGTATTCGTTACACACCCTGCCGTCGCGGTACGGAGAGGCGGCATTACCCACCGTGCAAACGGTGGATATGCGGCTCGAAGACGTCGAGTCGGAACTGTTCAGCGGGTCACTCACCGAACAGATCGACGCGTGTTTACAACAACACCGCCAAGCGGTACTGCTGCTCAATCGACGCGGATATCAGACCACCGTTTCCTGCCGCAACTGCGGCGAGGTGTTGTTGTGTCCGTCCTGCAGTATTCCGATGACCTACCACCGTGCAAACGGACAGTTGATGTGCCACTATTGCGGCCATACCCGTCCCGCCGCGCACCATTGTCCGTCCTGCGGATCGGATAAGATGCGGTATACGGGTCAAGGAACCCAAAAGATCGAAGAACAACTGGAAACACTGTTTCCCACCGCGCGGATCTTGCGAATGGACGCGGATGCCGCCTCGTCGCGCTACGCGTACGAGGAAAAACTGAGTGCCTTTGCCAAAGGGGAATACGATATTTTGATCGGCACCCAGATGGTCGCGAAGGGACTGGATTTCCCGAATGTGGCATTGGTGGGTGTGCTGTCGGCGGATCGCGCGTTGTACGAAGGCGATTTCCGCGCATACGAAAAGGCATTTGCGTTGTTTACCCAAGTGGTGGGACGTGCAGGGCGCCGTGAACAGACCGGCAAAGCGGTGTTACAGACCACCGTACCCGATCATCCCGTCATCCGTCTGGCATCCGAGCAGAATTATCCCGCTTTTTACGAGAACGAATTGGCGGTGCGCCGCACCCTCAACTATCCGCCGTTTGCGGATTTGTGTATGTTCGGACTGTGCGGGGCGGACGAAGCGGCGGTCGCACAGGCGGCAAAACGGTTGCTCGGTATGTTGGGGAAAGCGGTGTCGCAACCGCCGTACGATACCTTGCCGATCATTGCGCTTGATCCCACCCCCGCCACCGTGTTACGGGTGGCAGGGAAATACCGTTACAAATTACTGATAAAATGCAAAAATACCACCGCCACACGGCAGATGATCGCGCAGTTACTGACCGATTTTGCCGACGACGGTGCCAACCGCGGCATTACGGTGTATGCCGATATGGATCCGCTTAATATCTTATAAGGAGAAACGATATGGCAATACGCAACATTGTAAAAGACGACGATCCCGCTCTGCGCAAGGTCTGCCGACCGGTGACCGAATTCAACGAACGGTTATGGCAGTTGCTTGACGATATGGCAGAAACGATGTACGCGGCAAACGGTGTCGGGTTAGCGGCACCGCAGGTCGGTATTTTACGTCGTGTATGCGTAATGGATATCGGTGACGGATTGATCGAAGCGATCAACCCTGAGATCATCGAACGAAAAGGAACTCAGACCGACGCGGAAGGATGTTTGTCTTTTCCGCGCCGTTACGGGAAAGTCACCCGCCCGAAAAAGGTGAAGATGAAAGCGCAGGACCGAAACGGTAAATGGTTCGTGATGTCGGGTAACGACCTGCTCGCCCGTTGTATGTGCCACGAAACCGATCATCTGGACGGTGTGGTCTTTTTGGAACACGTGACCGAATGGTTAGAGTGTGACAGGACTTGAACCTGTCATGCCTTACAAAGGATAAATTTCCGTTCGCCGTTGCCTTGTCGCTTGCAATCCGTTAGGATAGCGGCGCTTCGCGGCTTAGGCGAAACAAAAATTTCTCTTTTTGTAAGGGCAAAGCGTTTCTGCCGCCGAATTTTTCGTGCGGAGAAGCGCGAGATTGCCGCAAGGCTGTCGCCTTGCAAAAATGAGCACAAAGCCGCACGGATAAAGGCGGCGTGCGAAACCACGACGAGGTTCGAATCCTGTCACACTAAATGAGGAGTAAGAAATGAACGTTATTTTTATGGGAACGCCCGAATTTGCCGTACCGTGTCTGGAGCGGCTGGTGGCGGATGGGCATACCGTTTCGCTTGTGGTGACACAGGCGGATAAACCGAAAGGACGGGGTCAGAAACTGACCCCGCCGCCCGTGAAAGAAGCGGCGATGCGGATGGGATTGCCTGTGTGGCAACCGTCTTCACTCAAAACCGAAGAAGCGCTCGACTACCTGCGCGGCTACGCGCCCGACGTGATGGTGGTGGTGGCATACGGTAAGATCTTACCGAAAGCGGTACTGGAACTGCCGCCGCACGGGTGTATCAACGTTCACGCGTCGTTGTTGCCGCGTTATCGCGGTGCCGCGCCCATTCAATGGGCGGTGATAAACGGGGATGCCGAATCGGGTGTCACCACCATGCAGATGGACGTGGGACTGGACACGGGGGATATGTTACAGACCGCCGTGTGTCCCATTGACGAGGAGATGACGGCGGGCGACCTGCACGATCGGTTATCGGTGCTGGGTGCCGAAACGTTGTCGTCGACCTTACAGGCGATTGCGGAGGGGACGGTGACTCCCGTGAAGCAGGGAGAACCCACCACCCCGTATGCCGCGATGCTTAGTAAATCGCTCTGCCCGATGGAGTTTCATAAAACGGCAAAACAGTTGCACGATCAGGTGCGGGGACTCAACCCGTGGCCGAGCGCGACTGTCCGTTTTGAAGGGAAACAATTAAAAATTCACCGCACCCGTGTAGGCAAACCGTGCACGGCGGCGGCAGGAACGGTGGTTGCCGCCGATCCCGTGACGGTTGCGTGCGGCGACGGGTTCGGACTGCAACTGCTCGAAGTGCAGTACGAAGGCGGAAAACGAATGGCGGCGGCGGATTTCTTCCGCGGTCATCCCGTCACGGTCGGGCAACCGATCGAGGGTTAATACGAAGGAAAGGGGAAAGGTATGGCAATATCGATTCGTGCCGTTGCGGCGCATACGTTGGCGGAATTTCACCGCCGTGACGGATATTCCAATGCCGTGTTGGACGAATTGTTAGGGCGCGATACCTTTCTGATGATGGACCGCGCGTTGCTTTCGCGGTTATTTTACGGGGTGATCGAACGGCGAATGACCCTCGATCACCTGATCTCCCGTTGTTCGTCGACACCGATCAAAAAGATGCACCCGCTCGTACGGGAAACGTTGCGTGTGGCGGTGTATCAATTGGTATATATGGACCGTATCCCGCCGTCAGCGGCGGTCAACGAAGCGGTCACCGCCGTCCGCCAGTTAAAGCAGGCGCATGCCGCGGGATTTGTCAACGGTGTATTGCGTACGCTTACGCGGAAAAAGGACGAATTACTCGTACAATTACCCGAAAACGATGAAGGATTGTCGATTCGGTATTCCTGCCCTGTCCACTGGATCCGCTTTTGGCGGGATGCGTACGGGGATAAACGGATGCGGGACATTCTCGCCTCTTTGAACGAAGAAGCGCCCGAGTACGTGCGGTTCAACACCCTGCTCGGTGAGGAACAATCGTGGCTTGAAACCTTGGACGATTTGGGCATAACATACGAAAAAGTACCGCATTTGCCGTCCGCTTTTCGGTTGAAATGCGCGTATTTGCTAAATCAACTTGAATCTGAACAAAAAAACTGGTATTATTATCAGGATATTGCTTCACAATGGGCGATCGTCGCCTTAGATCCGCAACCCGACGAACGCATTGCCGACGTGTGCGCCGCTCCCGGCGGCAAGAGTTTCACGGCGGCGCAAACGATGGGGGATCGCGGCGAAGTGTTGTCCTGCGATATCTACGCGCATAAATGCGAAACGATGGGGGAACGTGCGCGACAGTACGGTATTTCGGTGATGCACACCCGTGTACGGGACGCATCCGAACCGTGCGCACCCGAACATCGCGGTGCGTTTGATCGTGTGATATGCGACGTTCCTTGTTCGGGACTCGGCGTCATCCGCCGTAAGCCCGAGATACGGTATCGGTCGTTGTCGTCGATCGAGGAGTTACCGTCGTTGCAGTACACCATTTTAGAGCGCAGTGCCGAAATGGTACGCGCGGGTGGGGTGTTACAATATTCCACCTGCACCTTAAATCCGGCGGAAAATGAGCAGGTGGCAGAGCGGTTTTTGCGCGAACATCCCGAATTTTCAAAGCGGATATTGCCGATATCTCCCGTGTTTGAGGCGCTCGGCGAACCGCCGGGGTATTGCGCGACCCTGTTCCCGTCGGTACACGGGTCGGACGGCTTTTTCATTGCCGGATTTATCAAAAATGAGGTGTGACCGATGTCTGTGGACATCAAATCCCTGACAAAAGAACAACTGAAAGAGGCGGTTACCGCACTGGGGTGTCCGTCTTTTCGTGCCGCACAGGTCGGCATGTGGTTGGATAACGGTTGCACGTCGTTTGACGAGATGAACAACCTGCCGCTTGCGTTACGTAAGCAATTGGCAGAACACTTTTATATTCCGTCGGTCACCGTATTGCGGAAGTTGCAGTCGCAGCAGGACGAAACGGTGAAGTACCTGTTTGGGTTATCCGACGGTGAGAGCGTGGAATCGGTACTGATGAGTTACCACCACGGATGGTCGCAATGTCTGTCCACACAGGTGGGGTGCCGTATGGGTTGCACCTTTTGCGCGACGGGAATGGGCGGTTTGTCCCGCAACCTTTCCGCCGCCGAAATGATCGGTCAGATCGAGACCGCGCAAAAAGACCACGGGATACGGGTATCGTCGGTGGTGCTGATGGGAATGGGCGAACCGCTTGACAACTACGATCAGGTGGTGCGGTTTCTGCGAATGCTCGGTGAGACGGGCGGTGTACATATCGGTATGCGGCACATCTCTCTGTCTACCTGCGGACTGGTCGATAACATCTATCGGTTGAGCAAAGAGGGATTGCCCATTACGCTTTCGGTGTCGTTACACGCACCGAACGACGAGATCCGTTCGCGGACAATGCCGATCAACCGTCGGTACCCGATCGATACGTTGCTGAAAGCGTGTCGCGATTATATCCGTGAAACGGGGCGACGTATTTCGTTTGAATACGCGATGATCGACGGGGTCAACGACAGTGACGCGTGTGCGCTTGAACTTGCGGCACGGCTGAAAGGTATGTTGTGTCACGTCAATCTGATCCCCGCGAACGAGGTCAAAGGAAAAGAACATCGGCGCAGTTCGGTAGGGCGGCTCAAACGCTTTTCCCAACTGCTGGAACAACAAGGAATTACCGTGACGGTACGGCGGACGCTCGGGGCGGATATCAACGCTTCTTGCGGACAGTTGCGCCGTCAGGAACGAAGGGAGGAATAACCGTGCGGACATTAGGAGCATCTCACGCGGGACGGGTGCGTCCGAATAATCAGGATGCCTTTATTTGCGGTACCTTGACCGAACACGCGGCATTTGCCGTGGTATGTGACGGGATGGGCGGCGCCAACGGCGGTAACATTGCCAGTACCATTGCCGTACGGGTCATCGCGAACCGTTTGTTGGAGGAGTATCGGGATAATGCCGATACCCAGACCGTACGGGCATTGCTTGCGGACAGTATCTGTGAAGCAAACATGGAAGTGTTCCGCACCGCGATGGATGACATTGAACTGAAAGGAATGGGCACCACCGCGGTGGTGGCAGTAGTCACCGACCAGCAAGCGTATATCGCTCACGTGGGGGACAGCCGCGCGTATCTGGTGACCCGTCACACCATCGAACAGGTGACCGAAGATCATTCGGTGGTGCAGGAGATGGTACAGCAGGGTAAGATCACGGCGGATCAGGCACGGTATCATCCTCAAAAGCATTTCCTGACACGGGCGATCGGTGTGGAACTTGAAACGGAATGTTCCTTCACGTCGTTGCCGATCCCGCAGGACGGAACGTTGCTTCTGTGTACCGACGGTCTGACCAATCTGGTAGAGACCGAAACGTTACAGTCGCTGATTCGAACCTTCCCGTTTGAGGAAATCCCCAATAAACTGATCAACACCGCCAACTTAGCGGGCGGAAGTGATAACATTACCGTGGTAGCGGTAACGCATGATGAAGAAGCAGGAGGTAAGCATTGATGGATAAGTACATCGGTAAACGGTTAGACGGACGTTATGAGATCCGTGAGATCATCGGTATCGGCGGTATGGCATACGTGTATAAGGCATACGACAACATCGATAACCGTATCGTAGCGGTCAAGATCTTAAAAGAAGAGTATCTTGCCAACGAAGAATTCACCCGTCGTTTTAAAAACGAATCCAAAGCCATTGCGATCCTGTCCCACCCCAACATCGTGAAGGTGTACGATGTGAGTTTTGGTGAGAAATTGCAATATATCGTGATGGAATGCATCGACGGTATCACCTTAAAAGAATACATCGAACAACAACACGAACTGAAATGGAAAGAAGCGGTTCATTTCACCGTGCAGATCCTGCGCGCGTTGCAACACGCGCACGACAAGGGAATCGTGCACCGCGACATCAAACCTCAGAACATTATGTTGTTGCCCGACGGCACCATCAAGGTCGCCGATTTCGGTATTGCGCGTTTTTCGCGGCAGGATATCCGCGCCACCCGCAACACCGAAAAAGCCATCGGTTCGGTGCATTATATCAGTCCCGAACAGGCGCGCGGTGATATCACCGACGAAAAAGCCGATATCTATTCGGTCGGCGTGATGTTATACGAGATGTTGACCGGCAAACTGCCGTTTGAAGCGGACAGCGCCGTGTCGGTTGCGATTATGCAGTTGCAGTCGGAAGCCAAACCGCCCCGCGAGATCGATCCCACCATCCCCGAAGGGTTGGAGGAGATCACCGTCAAGGCGATGCAGAAGGATCCGTCCAAGCGGTATCAGTCGGCGGCGGAAATGCTCAATGACTTTGACGCGTTCAAACGCAATCCGAGCATTCATTTCGAGTATAAGTATTTCGTGGACGACAGTCCCACGCGGTATATGGAAACCATTTCCCGCGTAAAAGGTACGACCGCAACCGATCCCGTCGAGAAAGAAGATGCTCAGGTACAGGAGAAAAAAGGATTCCCCATCATTCCCGTACTGTGTGCGGTAGCGGGAGCGTTCCTGTTGGTTGCTATGTTGTTTGTCGGTGTGGTATTGTACGAAAACATCACCCCCGGCAACACCCAGAATGTAGACGTGCCGAACTTTGTCGGTTACACCATCGACCAAGTATCGCAGAACCTCCAGTGGAAAGAATGGTTCCGCTTTGAAGTACAACAACAGTACGATGAACAACCGGTCGGTACGGTCATCGATCAGGATCTGACGGCGGGTCTGTCGGTCAAACCCGGTACCAAGACTATCACCCTCACGGTCAGCGCGGGACCCAATATGGTGGTGATTCCCGACGTGGTCGGTCAGCACCGCGACCAAGCCGAGGCGGTTCTCAGAAATGCGGGATTTGACGTGAAGTATATCCCCGAATCCAGCGATACGGTACAGGAAAACTTTGTCATTTCCCTGTCGCCTGCCGAGTATCCGTCCCAGTTGGTGTACGGTTCGTCGGTGACGATGGTGATCAGTACCGGTGCGGCGCCCGTCGAACCGGTGCCGGTTCCCGAAGTGCTCAACCTTTCCAAAACACAGGCGATCCAACTGTTGACCGCCGCGGGTTTTGTGGTGAACGAAACCGATATTCAGTACGTGAATAATACCGGTGTACCGAAGGATACCGTTGTGGAGCAGAGCATTCCGCTCGGTCAGACGGCGGTACCGGGTACTACCATTGCACTCAAAGTCAGTACGGGTTACCGCGACGTGAAGATTCAGGTTGCCATGCCCGACAGTGAGGTCTCCGTTGACATCAAAATGTACGTCGGCGGTGTACTCAAAGACTCCAAGACCGACGTGTTACCCAACGTGCTCAAGGTGTGGACGTTGACCCTGACCGAGGCGGCGGATGAATACAACGTCCGCGTGGATATTGCCAAACACGGTACCGGTGTGTACGAAAAATACGCGGAATACCGCGTAAACGGTGTGTTGGGTCAGGCGACGCGTACCTATCAGGACGATACCATTTTGGATAAATACGCGAACGCGCCTGTGGTCACTACCACCACGGCACAACCCACCACGACGGCAACGACTACCACGACGACGGTCGAGGGACCGATCGCAGTGACAACGACTACCGCGGCAGAACCCACGACCACCACTGCCGAAGCAGTGGTAACCACCACCGCTGCGGATACGATACCCACAAACAATGGGTGATGGTAAACGGAGCGGGCAACGACAGGGGTTGTTGCTCGAAGGGATCGGCGGTTTCTACTACGTGAAGGCGGACGACGCGGTATATGAGTGCAAGGCGCGCGGATCGTTGCGTCGTGAGCGGATCACCCCTGTTGCGGGGGATCGCGTGATGATCACCCTGCCCGACGAAGGGTATGGAGTACTCGAACAGGTGTTGCCCCGCCGTAACGTGATGGTGCGGCCACCCGTCGCCAATTTGGATTGTCTGGCGATCTGCGTATCGGTTGCCATGCCGCGTCCCAACCTGCTATTGCTGGATAAGATGATCGCCCTTGCGGAAGATCTGTCGATCGAACCGCTGGTGATCGTAACCAAGACTGATCTTTCGGCACCGCCGTTTCCCGAACACGTTTACCGCGACGCGGGATTTACGGTGTTTTCGGTCAACACGGCGCAACCGGATACGGTCCACCCGTTACGGGAGTTTTTACGCGGCAAGATCACCGCGTTTACCGGTAATTCGGGTGTCGGCAAATCCAGTTTGCTCAACCTGCTTGATCCCACGTTACAACGGGAAACGGGCGATATCAGCGAGAAACTGGGACGGGGACGGCATACCACCCGTTCGACGGTGCTCATACCGCTCGAGGACGGCGGATATCTGGCGGACACCGCCGGTTTTTCGTCGCTGGATACCGAGCGGATGGTGACGGTGGAGAAGGACCGTTTATTTGACTGCTTTCGGGAATTCGCACCGTATTTCGGACAGTGTCGGTTTACGGGATGTTCCCACGTTCACGAACCGCAATGTGCGGTGCGGCAAGCGGTGGAAAACGGTGAGATCGCGCAGTCACGGTATGACAGTTATACGGTGATGTACGCTGAAGCCGAAACGCGCAAACCGTGGGAAAAATAACGATAATTTACAGGACGATTCCGTTGTGACGACGGAATCGTCCCTTTCTTTTACCGTGCAACGGCGGAATAATAACGAAATGCACAAAAAAATATGCGGATTTTTCACTTTTTCCTTGAAAAATAGGTAAAAATTGTGTAATATAAACTTGTATTGTTATGATTTGCGATCTGCGCAAATATGGTGAAAGAATCTTTTGTGAAATGAGGAGAACGGAATATGGCGAATCGGTTGTTTTTGAGTATGGTCAATCAGATGCGCGAGGTCATCGACCGCGCGTTCGGTGTGGTAGATGACACGATGACGGTGGTTGCGTGTACCGATCTGGGCCGTATGGGGGATACCTGCGATGCGCTGACGCCGGAGGCACTCACCGTGCCCGATGCGTTTGCGCATCTCGGCTACACCTATAAAGCGTTCGGCAACAACAACCACAACGAGTACGTGGTGTTTGTTGAGGGTGACGATGAGATGGCGACCCGTTATGCCAATTTACTGGCGGTGTCGTTCAGCAACGTCAAGCAATACTACGACGAAAAATACGATCGCAGTAATTTCGTGAAGAACGTGATCTTAGATAACATTCTGCCGGGGGACATCTACCTCAAAGCGCGGGAGTTGCATTTTAACAACGATACCACGCGGGTGGTATTGCTGATCCACATCGTGTCGCAGACCGAGGTGTCGGTATTCGACGTGGTACAAAACCTGTTCCCTGACAAGAACAAGGACTTCGTGATCAGCATCGGCGAGAGCGATATCGCGGTGGTCAAGGAGATCCGTCAAAACACCGAATCGAAGGATCTGGAAAAACTGGCGCAGTCGATCGCCGACACGCTCAGCGGGGAATTCTATACCCGTTGCAGTATCGGTATCGGTACGGCGGTGTCGGGTGTCAAGGAACTGGCGCGTTCGTTTAAAGAGGCGCAGGTGGCAATGGAAGTCGGCAAGGTGTTTGATACCGAAAAATCCATCGTCAACTACGACAATCTCGGTGTGGCGCGGCTTATTTATCAGTTGCCCACCACCATGTGCGAAATGTTCCTGAAAGAGGTGTTCAAACGCGGTTCCATCGAGTCGCTTGATCAGGAAACGTTGTTCACCATTCAGAAATTCTTTGAGAACAACTTAAACGTATCCGAGACTTCCCGTAAATTGTTCGTACACCGCAACACGTTGGTGTACCGTCTGGAAAAGATCAAACGGTTGACCGGATTGGATCTGCGTGAATTTGACGACGCCATCGTGTTCAAAATGGCGTTGATGGTGAAGAAATATCTCAGCGCGAACCCGACCAAATATTGATCTGCCAATATCTGTCGGTTGCGAAATCGCGTTTTGTCGTTTAAAATGAAGGAGACGAAATGAAAAGGAGGGGCACCGCGTGATCGAGTTCCGAGGTGTACATAAGACATACGACACCGGCATCAAAGCGCTCAAAGGTGTCGACTTAAAGATCGAATCGGGTGAATTCGTGTTCATCGTCGGTGCCTCAGGTGCCGGTAAAAGTACCTTTTTAAAACTGATCACCCGCGAAGAAGTGGCAAACGAAGGCGAAGTGATCGTGAACAACTTCAAGTTGTCCAAACTCAAAAAACGGCAGATCCCGTATCTGCGTCGTTCGATGGGGATCGTGTTTCAGGATTTCCGCCTGATCGATACGATGACGGTATACGACAACGTCGCATTTGCGATGCGGGTGGTCGGTGCCTCGCAACGGGATATCCGCAAACGGGTGCCGTACGTACTCGGTCTGGTCGGGTTACAAACCAAATCCAAAGCATATCCGCCGGAACTGTCGGGCGGTGAACAACAACGCGTCGGGTTGGCGCGGGCGCTGGTCAACAATCCGTCGATGATCGTGGCGGACGAGCCGACCGGTAACATCGACCCCGATATGTCGTATGAAATTATGGAGTTGCTGACCGAGATCAATCGGCGCGGTACCACCATTTTGGTGGTTACCCACGAACGCGATCTGGTCAAAGCGTTCCACCGCCGTGTGATCGAGATCCGTGACGGGTTGGTCATTTCGGATACCCGCGAAGAGGAGGTTGCCGTATGAGAGCGACGATGTTCGGCTACCTCTTGAAAGAGGGGTATCGCAGTTTAAAGAAGAATTTGTTTATGTCGGCGGCATCCATACTGGTGCTGGTATCCTGTCTGCTCATTACGGGTTGCGCGTATCTGGTGTTCCAGAACATCGATCACGGGTTTGATTGGGCATACCAACAAAACATCGTGGTGGCATATTCCGTTTCGGGTGCGACCGAGGATCAGAACACCGCGATCCTGAGTGCGATCGACACGATCGATAACGTGCAAGAGGTATCGTTCGTTTCCAAAGAGGAGTTGTTGGAGCGGTACAGCGAGGAGTTCGGTGACATTTTAGAAGATCTGAAAGAGGACAACCCGTTACAGGATGCGTTCATCATTCAGTTCAAGGATCTGGCGATGTTTGATACGACGGTGACCGCGATCAAAGCGGTGGAGAACGTGGACACGGTAGACTACAACGCTGACCTGTCGGCAACGCTTGTGAAGGTTCGCAATCTGGTGTTGACCATCGGGTCTTGGGTGATCGCATTGCTGTTACTCGTATCGTTGTTTATCATCGCGAACACCATTAAACTGACGGTATATACCCGTCGGTTGGAGATCTTCATTATGCGTTCGGTCGGCGCGACCAAGTGGTTCATCCGCTTCCCCTTTATGATGGAGGGCTTGATCCTCGGTTGTACCGCAGGTGCGTTGTCGTATGGGTTGTTGTACGGTCTATACGTTGCCGTGCGGCACGTGTTCCCGTTCACGTCGGGATTTGAACTGATCTCGTTTGCCGCCGTGTGGTGGCAGTTGCTGCTTGGCTTTTTGGCCGGCGGTGTGTTGGTCGGATTGATGGGCAGTTTCATCTCTACCGGCCGTTATCTGAAAGAACAAACGGAGTAATACAGGAGGTGTCGATATGACAAAACAGACAATGAAAACACTGTGTGTGCGATTGGTTGCATTTGCGGTCATTGCGGCGATGGCCATCGGCACCACCTTTGTTTCGCCGACGGTGATTGTACGTGCCGACAAGGTGTCGGACAAGCAAGATGAACTGGCAGAACTGCGCGAGGAACAGAAAAAACTTGAACAGACCATTAAAAATCTCGGCAGTGATATTGAGAGTCAGAAGACGAAGGTAAATACGCTGTATAAACAGGTGAGTAATCTGGAAGCGCAGGTCACCGCGTATGAGAAAAAGATCGAGTCGGTGGACAAAACCATTGCGGATCAGGAATCGCGTATCGCGCAATTAAATACGAAGATCGCCGAAAAAGAACAGTTGATGGAAGAGATCCTGACCAAACTGAAAAAACGGGTGAAAGCGATCACCAAGACGGGTAACTATTCGTCGTTCCAGATGCTGATGAACACCGAAAACTACGAAGATTACCTGCTTAAATCGCAGGTGATCAAGTGCGTTGCCGACCACGACGAGCGGTTGCAAAAACAGGCGAACGAAGAGAAACAGGCGATCGCCGAAGCGCGTGAACAGGTAGAAGCGGAAAAGGCGGATAGCGAAGCAAACAAAGCCGAACTGGAAACGTTGAAAGCCGAACTGGATGCACAGTTCTCGTCACTGGACGCGTTGTATACCAAAGCGTACAACGAGAAACAGGCACTTGAAAAGGAACTGGGTACCTACGAGTCGGAAAAGAAAAAGATTGAGGCGGCGGAAGCGGCACTTGAACGTGAGATCGCCGAGTTGCTCAACAATCCGACCAGCGATACCTACGGCGGGAAAATGTATTGGCCGGTTCCTGCGGTCAATCAGATCTCCTGCAGTTACGGTCAGAAGAAGACCTATTTCCACGGCGGTACCGATATCTGGGGTCAGGGGATCTTAAAAAAGACCATCGTCGCGGCAGCGGACGGTACGGTGGTCAAGTCGGTCAAGATGCATTACAGTTACGGAAACTACGTGATGGTCGATCACGGTACCGACGAACAAGGTCGCCGCATTATGACCCTGTATGCGCACATGTATACGACACCGTCGGTGTCGGTCGGGCAAAAGGTGGTCGGCGGTGTGACCAAACTCGGTTTGGTTGGGTCGACGGGTAACTCCACGGGACCGCACCTGCACTTTGAAGTGCGTGTTGACGGGAAACGTGTGGACCCCATCGGACAGGGATACATCGTTCGTCCGAAGTAATATTGACAGCTCACGGGGGCTCCGTGAGCTGTTTGCGCTTTGAAAAGCCGTGTCGAACGACACGGTGATGCAGAGGTGAACACAATGAAAAAACGAGTTTCATTAAGCGTTACGATCACGGTGGTGATACTGGCGATCGCACTGACCATTTCGGGTACGATGGTGCTTTCGATGCGGTATTTCAGTTCGATGGTCAGTGACGTCGGGCAACGTCAGGCGATGTACGAGTACATTGACGAGATCGATTCGTCCGCGCGTCAGGTGTATACCATCGACGAGGAAAAATTGCGTGTCGCGCTCGCGACCGGTTACGTAGAAGGGTTGGGTGACCCGTATGCGGAATACCTGTCCGCCGCCGATTATCAACAGGTGCAAAGCCGGTTGGCGGGAGATCGCACGGGATTCGGGTTTACGATGACCGTATCCACCGAAAACCAGTTGGTCATCTCGTCGGTGGACGCGAACTCGCCTGCCGCGTTGTCTGAAATCGGAGAAGGCGACATTCTGCTCGCGGTCGACGGTGAACAGGTGAACGGATCGTCGTATACGGCGGTGCAAGCGAAACTGGAAACGTCACAGAAATTGTTGCTTTCGGTATCCCATAACGGGTTACAATCCGCCGTGGAACTGACCGCCAACACCTACACGGCGGTCAGCGTGGAGAGCCGATTGATCGGGGACACGGTCGGGTATATCGGGATCAGCGATTTCAACAATCTGACCCCGTTGCAGTTTAAGAACGCATACAACGAACTGACCCAAAAGGGTGCGTTGTATTTCATTTTTGACGTGCGCAACAACAACGGCGGTTCGCTTTCGGCGGTACAGGAGATATTGGATTACCTGTTGCCGCGTGGTTTGTACGCGGTATGCGAGACCAAAGCGGGACGCGAATATTTTACCGCCAAAGACGCGTATGAAATGACCGTGCCGACCGTGACGTTGGTTAACGGGAACACGATCGGTGAGGCGGAATTGTTTGCGGCGGCATTGCAGGATCTGTCCAAAACGCAGTTGGTGGGTACCACCACGCAAGGAAAGGCGCTGGTTCAACAGTACTATTTCATCGGTTCGGACAAGGCGGCGGTGCGGTTGACGGTCGGGCAGTTGTCGTTGATGCAACGCGGACAAACGTGGATGGATACGGGGTTGTACCCCGACCATCTGGTCGATCTGCCGTATGATAAGTTGATGGTGTTCGGATTGCTGACCGACGAAGAGGATCCGCAGATCCAGAAGGCGATCGAGGTGCTGAAAAACAGCAACATCGTATCGCAATCCACCAACGCGGTGAAGGTGCCGACCACCACGACGGATGCTACTGCCGTGACCACTACTACGACAAAATAAGGGATCTGTATGATTCGATTTGATAAATTATGGCAGACGATGGAGAAAAACCACCTACCGTCTGCGTGGACAATGCGGGATCGACAGCAAGACTATCCGCCGTCTGAGAGCGAATGAGAAAATGGAAACCAAAACGCTCGACAAATTATGTGCGGCGCTTGGTTGCTCCCTCGAAGATATTGCAGAATACGTAGAAGATTAAAAAAGACCGCCGTGCAGTTGCACGGCGGTCTTTTTGTGTTCGTTTATTCGGCAGTATAGGTGTTATACAGGTCATAGTAGGCGCCGCCTTTTGCCATCAGTTCGGCGTGGGTGCCTTCTTCCAAGATGGCTTGTTTGCCCACGACGACGATCTTATCGGCATTTTTGATGGTGGTCAGGCGGTGGGCGATGATGAGGGTGGTGCGGCCTTCCGCTAAGCGGGAGAGGGATTGTTGTACCAGCCGTTCGCTTTCGTTGTCCAGCGCGGAGGTGGCTTCGTCCAGAATGAGGATGGGCGGGTTTTTGAGGAACACCCGCGCGATGGACAGCCGTTGTTTCTGACCGCCCGACAGTTTGACACCGCGTTCGCCGATGTAGGTGTTATAGCCGTCGGGAAGTTTTTCAATAAACTCGTCGGCGCCCGCGAGTTCGGCGGCGCGGCGGATCTCGTCGAGGGTGGCATCGGGTCTGCCGTAGGCAATGTTATCGTATACCGATCCCGAGAACAGATACACGTCCTGTTGCACGATACCGATGTGGTTTCGGAGCGAGTCTAAGGTGAGGTCACGGATATCGGTACCGTCGATGGTGATGGAACCCGAACCGATGTCGTAAAAACGGGGGATAAGCGACGAGATGGTGGTCTTACCGCCGCCCGACGGACCGACCAATGCGACACAGGTACCCGCCTCAATGTGCAGGTCGAGGCGGTCGAGTACGATATCGTTTTCGTCGGAGTAGCGGAAGCAGACGTCGTGAAACCGCACGTCACCGTTGACGTTGGTAAGCGGCAGAGCGTTTTCGCGGTCAACGACCGAGGGGGTGACGTCCATAATTTCGAAAAAGCGTTCGATACCGGTCATACCGCGTTGAAACTGTTCAGCGAATTCCACGATCCGTCGAATGGAGGTGAGCAGGGTGCTGACAAACAGTAAATAGGCGATAAAGTCGGCAGTGGTGAGGGTGCCGGTGCGCAGGAACAAGGCACCGACCACCACGATGAGGATATACATCACACCGTCAAACAGGCGGGTGGTGGATTGGAAGCCGCCCATATAGCGGTAGACTTTGCGTTTGATCTGTAAAAAGCCGTGGTTGCCTTCCTTGAATTTTTCGCGTTCGCGGTCTTCGTTGGCGAAGGATTTGACCACGCGGATGCCGAGCAGACTGTCCTCGATCTGGGAGTTGAGTTCGCCGACTTTTTTACGGGATTCACGGAATCCTTCCCGCATTTTGTGATTAAAGAAGGAGAGAATGAGGATCATCGGCGGAATGACCGCAAACAGAATGAGGGTGAGCCACACGTTCATAGTACACAGGATGACGAAGGACGCTACGATCTTGATTCCCGCGATGAAAAACTCCTCGGGGCAATGGTGGGAGAATTCGGTGACGTCGAACAGGTCGTTGGTGATGCGGGACATCAGGGTACCGACCTTGGCATTGTCGTAGTACGAGAAGGGCAGTTTCATCAGGTGGTCGAACAGATCCCGTCGCAGATCGGTTTCGATGCGGGTACCCATCACGTGACCGACCGTCGCCATATAGTAGTAGGCGGCGGTATCGATGATACGCAACACGCAATACAATAAGCCGCACCGCAGAACGAGGGTGAGGGTGAGGGCGGCAAGGTCGTTTTGGGCGGTATCGGTGATGTGGCGCACGATCAGCGGCAGTACCAGTTCGCACAGGGTGGTGAGCGAGGCGCACAGCAGATCGAGGATCAGTACCCCGACGTACGGGCGGTAGTAGGGGAGAAACCGACGGATCTTTCCTTTTGTTTTCATTGGTCACACTCTTTTCTTTGGCGTAACAGGACTCGAACCCTGTCACGGTTTCATACGCCGCCTTTATCCGTGCGGCTTTGTGCTTATTTTTGCAAGGCGTTAGCCTTGCGGCAAATTGCGCACTTCCCCACACGAAAAATTCGGCGGAAGAAACGCTTTGCCCTTACAAACTGAGAAATTTTTGTTTCGCCTAAGCCGCGAAGCGCCGTTATCCTAACGGATATCAAGCGACAAGGCAACGGCGAACGGAAATTTATCGTTTGTAAGGCGTAACAGGTTCAAGTCCTGTTACGCTAGGGTAACGCGACATATCCGAACCCGCCTTAAAGCGGGAGATTTCGGGTGTTTGCGCCCAATTTGTTCTCGCAAGGCGAAAGCCTTGCTTCGCCCAACTTGAACACAAACCCCTCGAAATTTCCTCGCCTTCAGGTCGAAGATTTTTGAGTGTGCGGATTTTTGTTCGAGCAAGGCACAAAACGCAGCCAATACGCCCGTATTGGCGAGTATTTTAACGAAGGGTCGAGCGAAAATCCGCCGCTCAAAAACGGAGTTCGGATATGTCGCGCTACCCTAGGTCGGTGTGCCCTCACGGACGAATTCCTTCGGGGTACGGCCGGTGTGTTCACGGTAGATACGGTTGAAGTTGCGAATGCTTTGGAAGCCGCTTTGTACCGCGACTTCGGTGATGGTCATATCGGTGTTCCGGAGTAATGATTCGGCGGCACTGACGCGGTATTGGTTGACGTAGTGGGTGAAGTTCATCGCGATGCGGTTGTGGAAGTAGCGGGAGAGATATCCCGGCGCGTAGCCGAGTTCGCGCGCCATTTCTTTTAAGGTGATGGGGGAGGTGTAATTCTTTTCCACATACCGCACGATCTGTTCAAGTAACGTTTCGTCGCGGTTGTCGACTTCCGAGAAGGTGACCTGTTTTTCGAATTCGCCGAGCATTGCGTACAGTGCGGCTTTGCGTTCGTACAGGTCGGGGATGCGGTCGGTGACGAAAAAGACCGCTTCGGCAAACCGCGTGGTTGCTTCGGAACAGGTGAACCGCAGACGGTCGGGGGTCTTGCCGCCGAGCGCGCGGGTGAAGAACGGGATGTGATTTTCCGACACGATGCACACGTCGACCAGCGAATAGTCGGGGGTGTGGTACGCGTGGACGCGATTGGAAGGAATCCACGCGAATTCGCCCGCTTCGATGCGTTCTTCCCGTCCGTTGATGGACACGCAGACGGCACCGTCCCGCACATGAATGAGTTCGGGGTGGCGGTGCAGGTGGGGTGACCATTCGAAATCGGTGTAGCGGATACACTCGAAACGGTAGCCGCTTGTCGAATTATGTGCCTGATAGTCCATACGGTACTCCTTTTGGAAAAAGGTTATTTTTTGTCTATAATTATACCGTTATTGTCTTTTCTCGTCAAGAGGGTTTCGCTATAATGAAACTAAAGAAAGGTGTGGATATTATGAACAAAACATTATATCAGATCATCGTATTGGATAAATCGCATCGCAAACAACGTCGTCGCGTGGAAGAGATCGCGCCTGCGTATGCGAAAGCGAAGTATACTCCTGCCGAGCGGATGTCCCGTCGGTTTGCGTGGTTGTGCGAACAGGAAACACCGACCATGCTTCCGACCGAGCGCATCTGTATGATGCGGACCATTGAGAACGTTCCCGCCATCTTTACCGAAGAAGAGTGGGAAGAGATGCGTCGTGTCAAGAAAGGACACGAGGCATGGCATTACACCAACCTGACGGTCGATTACGCGCGGCTGCTTAAAGACGGATTGCAGACGCTTGCCGATAACGGTGACGAGAATACCGCCCGTTCGGTGAACGCGTTACTGGCACTTGCCGATCGTTATCGCGCGGCGGCGATTGAGGCGGGGAACACGGTGGTGGCGCAGAACCTTGAAAAGGCGCCCCGTTTTGGTGCGACCTCGTTCATCGAAGCGTTGCAGTTGATCCGTTTGATCAATTTCGGTCTGTGGCTTGAAGGGAATACCCACAACACGCTCGGTCGGTTTGACCAGTATTTGTATCCGTATTATAAGGCGGACAAAGAAAAGGGGATCCTGACCGACGACGAGGCGCTGGAACTGATCGAAGAATTTTTCTTAGCGCTCAACCGTGACAGCGATCTGTATCCCGGCGTGCAGCAGGGGGATAACGGACAGAGTATGATGCTCGGCGGCAAGACGCTTGAGGGCAACGGATTTAACGATCTGTCCTTCTTGTGCTTGCGCGCGAGTACCGAACTGAAGGTCATTGACCCGAAGATCAACGTGCGTGTGGACAAGGATACACCCGACGACGTATTCACGTTGTGCAGTGAGTTGACCAAGGTAGGGCTTGGGTTCCCGCAGTATTCGAACGATGACGTGGTGTTGCCCGCGCTCGAAGCGTACGGGTATGCGCCCGAAGACGCGATCAACTACACGGTTGCCGCGTGTTGGGAATTCATCATTCCCGCGGTGGGCGGGGATATCCCGAACGTGGCGGCATTGTCGATGCCCGCGGTGGTGGATACCTGTATGCGCCGCGATCTGAAAGATTGCAAGACGTTTGAGGAATTTTATCAGAAGGTGGACGCGGAAGTTCACGCGCGGTGTGATGAGTTGTGCGCGTCGTTTGTGAATATGTGGACCATTCCGTCGCCGCTTCTGTTGTCGATGATGAACTGGGACGGCGAAAAACCGAAGTACCGCAATTTCGGTATGCACGGTGTGGGTCTTTCCACCGCCGCTGACTCGCTGACCGCGATCGAACAACACATTTTCAACAAAAAAGACGTGACGGTGGATCAACTGATCGTCGCGGTGGATGCAAACTACGACAACGATCCCGAATTGTTGCACCTGTTGCGGTTTGAAACACCGAAACTGGGTCAGAACAACGATGTTGCCGACCAGAACTTGGTACGGCTCGTGGACACGTTTGCCGACGCGCTCGACGGTAAACGCAACGAGTTCGGCGGATGCTGGCGCGCGGGTACGGGGTCTGCGATGTATTATCTGTGGATGGCGGATGAGATCGGCGCGACACCCGACGGACGGCGCAGTGAAGAGCCGTTTGCGGCGAACTATTCCATCAGTTTGCTCACCAAAGTGGACGGTCCGTTCTCGCTCATTCGCTCGATGACCAAGCCTCATCTGGAACGCGCGTGTAACGGCGGTCCTTTGACGCTTGAATTCCACGATTCGATGTTCCGTACCCCCGACGCGGTGGCGCAGATCGGGCAATTCGTCAAGCAGTTCGTATTACTCGGCGGACACCAGTTGCAACTCAATGCGGTCAACGCGGATACGTTACACGATGCGCAGGCGCATCCGGAAAACTATCAACAACTGATCGTGCGGATCTGGGGTTGGAGTGCGTATTTCGTGGAACTCGACCGTGATTTCCAGAACCACGTGATCGCGAGACAGG
>CAYSPZ010000020.1:0-24253 GCA_964433065.1 uncultured Eubacteriales bacterium
GGCGCCTACTGTAGGGCTCGAACCTACGACCCTGCGGTTAACAGCCGCATGCTCTGCCAGCTGAGCTAAGTAGGCGTATATGGCATATATGGGGGAGACCCATATCGGCTGAACAAGTTGGTGACCCGTACGAGATTCGAACTCGTGTTGCCGGCGTGAGAGGCCGGAGTCTTAGGCCACTTGACCAACGGGCCGGATGGTACACCATCAGGGACTCGAACCCTGGACACCCTGATTAAGAGTCAGGTGCTCTACCAACTGAGCTAATGGTGCGTGTCAAACCGCTTGACTATAATACACCATCCAACGGCAGTTGTCAAGAGATATTTTTTGTTTTTTTGGAATTATTTTGATAAACACTTTATTTCAAAAAAAGCAGGGCGTTTTGCTCGGAACGCCCTGCCAAGAGAATCGTGATTATAACAAAGTGATCGGTTCTGCCTTGGATCCGCTCGTCAAAACAGCCTTTAGTTGGACACAAGCGGCTTGCTTACCTTTTTTATAGTCACTGTCACGTGATGTTTTTTGTTGTCGAGCCCGTCTGCGACCTCAACAACACGATGCCCTTCGGTTTTCGCATACAGCGATATGGTTTTTGTGATCGATCCGTCGATAACGATTTCCAAATCCGCCGATTCCGGATCGGTGATTGCCCAAAACTTGAGTTCCGTTCCCGTAAACTCGAACGAAAAATGCGAGGAGGGTTTTATGGCACTCAGCGCACCGTCTTTGGCAATGGTAACACCTTTTGCGGTGGAAAAGGTGCCTTTAAACGTTTCGGCGTGGGGAAAGTAGGGAACAGGTCTTTCACAAACGGATTTCATCGGGGAATATGCCGACTCGGGCTTAGAAGCAATGGCCGATTTCGCCTTGAAGATGGCATCCAGATCATCGGTCAGATATTGGCACATCAATGCATATCCCGCATCGGTCGGATGTACGATATCGGTGAAATACTTTTGCCACACAGCATTTGAGGTGTCGGGCTTGTTGCCGCCGTTTTCGGCGACAATGGTGTCCCACAATTTAGCGCCCACCTGTGAGTACGGAAGCAAATAGGTGCGCGCCAACGATTTATGTGCTTTGATAGCGTTGGAATCGGTGTTCTGTACACCCCAGTCGGTGACCAACACGAGATAGATGTCCGTTTCGGGAGCGTGTGTATAGATCGAACGGATCAATCCTTCCATATACACAGCTGAATCGGTACTGTCATAATGATCATTGATGGAAAATTCCACAAAGATCAGATCGGGTCGTTTTTCTTTGTCGTACAGTTGCAGATCATGGTAGATACGATAGCAACCGAGTTCTGAGTTGGTACCGCCAATCGCTATATTTTGCTCGGTGATCTCAGCGGTGGGAAACTGCGATTGAAACCATTTGGTCGTCAAAGATGCCCAACGCTTTTGAGAGGGGTTGGTAGATCCGACCCCCTGCGTTACCGATCCGCCGATAAACCCGATGTTCAGTTTCTTTTCCACCTTCAACTTGTAATAGGTGTTATCCAGAAACGACGATTGCGCTTTCTTCTCAAATTGTATACGGTAGATCTTCCCGTTGAGTTCAAAGGAGGCAACACCGTTTACCGACGTTGCTTATGTCACAGCGCCGCCGTTATCCAATTTAACGGTCGGCGCGGCGGTCACGGTCGGGTGAAGCGGATAGGTATATTGCGTTTTGGCAGTATCAAAATCCGAGAAAAATACGTTGTCAATATACACCCTTGCATGCTCGGTCACTGCCGTCGTTGTTGTCGTCGTCGGCTTTGCCGTCGTGGTGGTCGTTGTTTTTCTTTTTGTGGTCGTCATCGTTGTGACAGGGTTGGCGATCACCGTCGTCGTTGTTTGCAATGTTGTATCGGTTTTGCGCTCGGTAACGGTGGTGGTCGCTTTCACCTGCGTGGCGGTGGTGGTCACTGTCCTACCGTCGGTCGCGGTCGTTGAGGTGGGTTGACCGTCGGTCGTTGATGTCGTTTCGTCGTCGGTTATGGATGTTGTTTGACCTTCGGTCGTCGTAGTCGTTATGATGGTATCGGTCGTAGTGGTGTTTGCTGCCGTAGAGGTTGCGGTATCGGTCGGCTGACAAGCGGTTGCGGAAAAGCAAAGAATAACGGATACCAATGCAACGCCCCATTTTTTAATAAGGTTTTTCATACACCCAACGCCTTATTGCGATAGTAGCATTTTTATTTTCATAATACAAGTGTTTTTACCCAAAGCCACCTTGCACTTTTGTCGGTAGTATGCTATACTCAAACCGATAATGTGTCAGGGGATGTGCTTATGTCAGATATCGCAAAGATCGACAAAAATGTTTGTGTTGATACCAAGATCAACAAACCCGATATCCGCTTTTACGACGTCAAAAACGCACCGTTTACGGTACACGGCGTTACCTACGAAAACGGGTTGTTCCGTCGAATGCCCGAAGCGGTCGCTAAAACGGTCAGCGCAAGTGTGGAAACGCTGAACAAGAACACGACGGGCGGGAAAATTCGTTTTCAAACCGACAGTCCGTACGTGGCGATCCACGCTGAGATGGAATATATGTGCAACATTTCGGTGATGGCATTTACGGGATCTGCGGGATTGGATCTGTACGTACGCGAAGACGGGGAAGAACGGTACGTGGGTACCTTCGTCCCGCCCGAAGGCGCCGCCAACGGGTATGAAAGCGTCATCGATCTCGGCACGTCGCAGTTGCGCGAATTTACCATCCATCTTCCGCTGTACAGCGCGGTCAGATCCTTGTACGTGGGTCTGTGCGAGACGGCGACCGTGTGTGAACCGCATCCCTTTACCGTGACCCCGCCCATCGTGTTTTACGGGTCGTCCATCACGCACGGTGGATGCGCTACCCGTCCGGGAAATACCTATACCGCGATCGTTGCGCGTCATTTCGATGCCGATCATATCAATCTGGGATTTCCCGGCAGTGCTTTGGCGGAGCAGGAGATCGCCGACTATATTAAGGAACTCGATATGTCGGTCTTTGTGTATGACTATGACCACAACGCTCCGTCGACCGAACATCTGGCAAACACACATTCCCGTATGTTCAAAACGATTCGCGCGGCGCAACCCACCTTACCGATCGTGATACTCAACCGCCCGAAATATCAATTAAATGCCCAAGAGGTCGATCGACTGAATATCATTCGCGCAACGTACGAAGAAGCCAAACAAAACGGCGACGAACACGTGTACTTCATCGACAACCGTCAACTGACCGAACTGTGCAAAAGCGAAGGTGTGGTGGACGGTACCCACCCGAACGATCTCGGGTTTATGTCGATGGCACAAGCGGTCATCGCGGTACTGAAAACCATTTTATAAGAAAACGGTGGAAATTTTTTGTAAGATGTGATATACTGTAAAGGTTGAGAGGAGGCGCGTTATGGCGTATCGAGTTCCCACTCTGGATAAACTCATCGAACAATGGGAAAAACTTCCCGGTATCGGACACAAATCGGCGGTACGCTTGGCGTTCGCGGTACTTTCGATGTCACAAGCGCAGGGCAAAGCGTTTGTTGACGCGATCGTCGATGCCCGTACCCATATCAAAGAATGTGAAATCTGTTGTAATTTGACCGACGGCGAGCAATGCGCTGTCTGCTCTGCGACCGACCGTAAAACCGACGTCATCTGTGTGGTGGAACAACCGCAGGACGTGTTGGCATTCGAACGCACACGGGAATACCACGGCTTGTATCACGTACTGCACGGCACCATCTCGCCGATGGATGGGATCGGCCCCGACCAGATCCGTATCAAACCGTTGCTCACGCGCATTGCCAACGAAGATATCAGCGAGGTCATTATGGCGACTAACCCCACCGTCGAAGGGGAAGCAACCGCCATGTATATCAGTAAACTGTTAAAACCGTTCGGTATTCAGGTAACGCGCCTGGCATTCGGTCTGCCGATCGGCGGCGATCTGGAATATGCCGACGAAGTAACCTTGCGCCGCTCGCTGGAAGGGCGCAGTAATTTGGATTGAGGTGTAAACACACGTGGCAACAACGCGTATCGAAACCAAGACGATCGCCGAAAACCGCAAAGCGTTTCACGAATATTTTGTGGAAGAATCCGCCGAAGCGGGGATCGAACTGTGCGGTACGGAAGTGAAATCCTTACGTGCCGGTACCGTTAACCTGCGTGACGCGTGGTGTGCGGTGGAAAACGGCGAATTGATGATTAAAGGACTGCATATCAGTCCGTATGAACAAGGCAATATTTTTAACCGCGACCCCCGCCGCGAACGACGTTTGTTGATGCACAAACGTGAAATTATGCGGTGGTACGGTATGCTTCGGCAACAACAGGGATTAACCTTAATTCCGCTTTCACTTTACTTTAAAGGTTCGCGTGTAAAGGTACAGGTCGGTCTTTGCCGCGGTAAAAAACTGTACGATAAACGCGAAGACGCGGCGCGAAAAGATATGAAACGCGAAGCCGAACGCGCACTCAAAGAACGCAATGCAGGGTAGTTCGGAAGATAGGAGTAATACGATGTTATTGGTTTTGGATATGGGAAACACCAACATCACCGGCGGTGTTTTCCGTGGTGAAGATTTGGTTTGTGAGTTCCGTATGACCACCGATCACGGACGGACAGGTGACCAGTATGCCATCGACCTGTTGGCGATGATGCAACTGTACCGCCTCCCCCCGTCGGAGATCCACGGTGCCATTCTCGGTTCGGTCGTTCCCAGTCTGGATCGTGCAATGTGCCAGGCGGTCAAATGCGTTATCGGCAGTGAACCGTTGATGGTCGGTCCCGGTATCAAATCGCGTATCAACATCCGCATCGACAACCCCGCGCAACTCGGTGCCGACTTGTTGGTCGGCGGTGTGGCGGCATCCGCCAAATACGGCGCCCCCTGCATCGTGTGGGACTTGGGTACCGCCACCACCGTTTCGGTCATCGACCAAAACGGCGCGTTCCGCGGCGGGGCCATTATGCCGGGTGTCCGTACCTCGCTCGATTCACTGGTCAGCCGGGCGTCGCTGTTGCCGCATATTCGGGTCGAAGCACCGTCTAAGGTGATCGGTACCAATTCCATCGACTCGATGCGTTCGGGTTCGGTGTTCGGCACGGCGGCGATGGTCGACGGTATGTGCGACCGTATTGAAGAAGAACTCGGCACGACGGCGCAGGTGGTCATCACCGGCGGTCTCGGTGAAGAGATCTCGTCGTGTTGCCGCCGCAAAACGGTGTACGACGGTCGTTTACTACTTGACGGATTGCGTATTTTATACGAACGCAACCAAAAATAATCGTGGTGTTTAGCCGAAAGGCTTCACATAATTTTACGTTGCACCTCTATGAACGAGGGCAGCAGTAAGGAGAAATGAATATGGTATCCTCAAAAACGCTCAGACTGACACAAGTCGCACTGTTGGCGGCATTGGTTGCGGTATTGCAAGTGGTCAGTTACAGCATCAAGATCGGGACGTTCAACCTGTCGCTCGTCCTGATCCCCATCGTGGTCGGCGGCGCTCTGTTCGGCGCAAAAACAGGTGCGTTGCTCGGCCTTGTATTCGGCGCGGTCGTTACGATCGGCTGCGTAACGGGAATGGATGGTGGCGGCAACATCCTGTGGAATGTTGACCCGCTCTTGACCGCGTTGACCTGCCTTGTCAAAGGTACGGCGGCAGGGTTTGTCGGCGGTGCGATCGCAACCGCGTTGCAAAAACGTAACGAAGGCTTTTTAGGTGTATTGCTGAGTGCGATCGTGGTACCCGTTGTCAACACGGGTCTGTTCTGCGGCGCGATGTGGTTCTTCTTCCGTCCGACACTGACCGAATGGGCAGGCGGACAGGATCTGGCAACCTACGTGTTCCTCGGCTTGATCGGTATCAACTTCCTCATCGAATTCGGTATCAACCTGGTGTTGGCACCCACCTGTGAACGCATCGTTCAAGCGATTCGCAAAACCAAAGTATAAAACAACGCCCGAGTGCACAAGCACTCGGGCGTTTCGTTATTCATTTCAGGAATCCGTTGACGATCTGTTCTTCTGCTTCCTGCTCGGAAAGCCCCAACGTCATCAACTTGATGAGTTGTTCACCCGCGATCTTACCAATCGCCGCTTCGTGAATGAGTGCGGCATCCAGATGATTGGCGGTGATCTCGGGAATGGCGCGTACACGCGCCTCGTCCATCAGAATGGCATCGCATTCGGTATGTCCCGCGCAACGGTTATTACCGTTGATACGGGATACGAAGTTTTGATACGACTTATCTTTTGCTACCGACCGCGAAATGACGTTGGCGGAGGAATCCTCGCCGTTTAAATCGACCGTAAAATCGGTTTCGGCAAACTGTTCACCGTGGGTCATCAGTTTTTCGCGAATGACGAGCGATGCTTTGTCGCCGACTACGGCGGTGGTTACCCGCCTGGTGGAATCCACACCTTTGATCTGGGTGGTTTCCAGTTCCATCGTTGCGCCTTCGTCCAATTCAATGACGGTGGTGGGGTTCATCACGTTCTTTCCGTTTCCGTCGCCTTGTCCGTAATGCTTTTCCACGTATTTTACACGCGAATTCTTACCGACGTGGAACGCGTGAATACCGCTGTGTTCGGCATTCTGGTCACCGCTGTTGTGAATGCCGCAACCCGCCACGATGGTCACGTCGCAATCGGCACCGATGAAGAAATCGTTGTATACCAGATCGGACAATCCCGTCTGGCTGACGATGACCGGAATATGCACACTTTCGTTTTTGGTGCCTTCCTTGATGAGAATATCAATACCGGGTTTGTCGGTCTTGCTGACGATCTCGATATTTGCGGTGGAATGTCTGCCCGCCGACTCACCGTTTTCGCGCAGATTGAAAGCACCTTCCGGCATCTCGTGAAGATCGGCGATCGCCGCTAACAATTGTTTCTCAATGGCATTCACGCACGGTCACCTCCTGCTAACTTGTCGGTCAGGGCACTGCACGTCCCCGATGCCGATAACAGGGACGGTAAGATCTCCTGTGGTGTACCGATATCGGAGATCTCGCCGCCTGCGATCACCACGATCTTGTCGGCAATATCCAAAATACGTTCCTGGTGCGAGATGATGAGGATGGAACCGCCTTCTTTAGCGTGCATCGCTTCGAATACGCGGATAAGATTATTGAAACTCCAAAGATCGATACCCGCTTCGGGTTCGTCAAATACCGACAACTTGGTACCGCGTACCATGACGGTTGCTATCTCGATCCGTTTGAGTTCACCGCCCGATAAACTGGCATTGACTTCACGGTTGACATAATCTTTGGCGCAAAGCCCGACTTCCGACAGGTATCCGCACGCTTCGGATACCGAAATGTTTTTTCCTGCCGCAAGCGATAACAGATCGTGTACGGTGATACCCTTAAAACGAACGGGTTGTTGGAACGCAAAACTGATTCCGTTTTGCGCCCGTTCGGTGATGGACATATCGGTGATATCGACACCGTCGAGTAAGATCTTACCCGAAGTCGGTTTCCAGATACCTGCAATGACCTTGACAAGTGTCGATTTGCCGCCGCCGTTCGGACCGGTCACCGCTACGAACCGTTCGTCGATGGTCAGGTTGATGTTTTTTAAGATCTCTTTGCGGACGGCATTTTCTTCCACCGCAAAGGAAACGTTTTGTAATTCCAGCATGGGTCTCCTCCAAAGTTATGATCAAACTTTCAATTTTGAGTATAACACACTTTTCAAAAAATAAAAGACAAAAACGACAAAATTCAGGTCGAAAGATCACATATTTTTAAAAACGGCAGTTCATACTAACCCAAAAAGGAGGAAATATGATGGAAACCAAACACAATATCCCGATCACACCGCGCGACCGTTTACTGTACGCGTGGCAGCTCTCGATGGAACTGGTATTGCAATACCGTCAATTTGCGCAGGAATGTGAAAACGACCCGCACGCAGAATCCTTGCTCAAAGAACTTGCCGAGGACGAATGTGTCCACGCGTCAAAATTGTTGGAACGATTGCATGAGATGAGTTGAGTTTTTTATGCCGAGTACTTGTCACAAGCAGTAAATTGTGATATATTTGTATAAGAGTTTGTGACAAAGGACGGTGCCGATATGCGACTGCTGTTGATCGACGGAAACAGTATTCTCAATCGAGCGTTTTACGGAATCAAAGTGTTGACGACACACGACGGGACCCCGACCAACGCGTTGGTCGGGTTTCTGAACATATATCATCGGCTGATGGAACACACCAAAGCCGACGCGGTAGCGGTTGCGTTCGACCGCAAAGCGCCCACCTTCCGCCATTTGAAATACGATGCGTATAAAGCGGGACGCAAAGGAATGCCCGAAGAACTCGCGGTACAATTGCCCATCATCAAAGATCTGCTTCGGGATATGGGTTGCGCGGTGGTGGAACAGGACGGATACGAAGCAGACGATATTTTAGGCACCTTGTCTGCGGCGGCGGTTGGTCAGGCGGTTCCGTGCTTTATTGCGACGGGCGACCGCGACTCGTTACAATTGGTCAGCGATGAGGTGACGGTGCTGTTATCCGCCACCCGTATGGGTCAACCCGAAACGGTGGTGTTTGACCCGTCGGCGATCTTTGACAAATACGGCCTTACACCGTCGCAACTCATCGACCTGAAAGCGTTGATGGGGGATAGCAGCGATAACATTCCCGGTGTCCCCGGCATCGGCGAAAAGACCGCGCTCGACCTGTTACACCGTTTCGGGTCGTTGGACGCACTGTACGAACAACTGGCGGACTCCGACCTGCGCGATACGGTCAAACGTAAATTGCAAGACGGCAAAGAAAGCGCGTATCTCAGTCGGGAACTCGGCACCATCTGCCGCGATATGCCGATGGATACCGACCTGTCCCACTATACACTCAAAGAGCCGGATCGCGCTTCTCTCAGTGCGCGTATGACCAAACTGGAACTGTTCAAATTGATGGAGAAAATGGGTGTCAATGCCGCCGAAGCACCCCGTCCCGTTGAAACGACGGTTGCGGTGTTGACCGCGTCCGATCTGAAAGCCGACAAAACGGCAGATATCTGCCTGCTCGGTGATACGGCTTACGTGATTATGAACGACACGGTCGCAACCGTGTCGGCAGACGATGCCGCTTTTATGCAACTGGTGGCTTCGTCGGATTGCCAAAAACGCGTGAACGACACCAAAGCATTGAACGCCCGTTTGTTGAACCACGGTATGCGCCCGTCGGGTATTTACCTCGATACGGCATTGGCGGGATACTTGTTGGATCCGCTCTCGTCCTCGTACGACCTCGTCCGTCTGGGACAGGTGTACGGCGCGACGGCGGCACAAGGCGATTTCCCACAGGAAGTCTTGCTGATGTCCTCTGTCTGTGATCGGTTGGATAAGGAGATCACAGACCATCAACAACAACGTCTGTTGCGCGAAATGGAGATCCCGCTCGCGATGGTGTTGGCATCGATGGAACGTACGGGTGTCACGGTGGACGGCGACGGGGTCGAGCGGTTCGGTATGCAACTGCAACAAGAGATCGACCGATTGACCGATGCGATCACCGACGAGGTCGGTTATGCCTTTAATCTGAATTCTCCCAAACAACTCGGCAAAGCGTTGTTTGAAGATCTCGGTCTTCCCGCTAAAAAGAAGACCAAATCGGGATATTCCACCAACGCGGAAGTGCTGGAAAAATTGCGCAACGCGCATCCCGTTGTGGGAATGATCCTCGATTACCGCACCCTCGCGAAACTCAAATCCACCTACTGCGACGGTCTTTGTAAGGTGATTGATGACGATGGTAGGATCCACACCTCCTTTAACCAGACCGAAACGCGCACCGGACGCATCTCGTCCACCGAACCGAACCTACAAAACATACCGGTCCGACAGGAACTCGGACGGGAGTTGCGACGGTTTTTCCACGCAAAAGACGGGTACGTGTTGTGCGATGCCGACTATTCGCAGATCGAATTGCGCGTTCTCGCGGCTTTGTCGGGTGACCCGACCATGACCGCCGCGTTCAACGAGGAACAGGACATTCACCGCATCACCGCGTCACAGGTGTTCGATGTACCCGAATCGATGGTCACACCGCTGATGCGTTCACAGGCAAAAGCGGTCAATTTCGGTATTGTGTACGGCATCGGCGCCCACTCGTTGTCGGAGGATATCCACGTCACTTACGGGGAAGCGAAACGGTATATTGAAAGTTATCTGTCCCATTACGGCGCGGTTGCGGGGTATATGGACGGCTTGATCGCGGATGCCAAAGAAAAAGGGTATGCCGCCACCTTGTTTGATCGCCGCAGACCGCTTCCTGAACTCAAAGCCTCCAATGCGATGATGCGTTCGTTCGGCGAACGCGTTGCGCGGAATATGCCCATTCAGGGTACGGCGGCGGATATCATCAAGATCGCGATGATCCGCGTCGAAAAACGGTTGCGCGAAGAACAACTGGACGCGCAACTTATCTTACAGGTACACGACGAATTGATCGTTGAAGCGTCCGAACGCGATGCCGATCGCGCCGCGACCGTGTTGCGGGAAGAAATGGAACAAGCCGTATCTTTGCCGGTTCGTCTGCGCGCAGACGTTAACGTCGGCAAAACGTGGTACGACGCGAAAGGATAATGACAATGGGAGTATTGGACGGATTACAACCGAAACGGGTATTTTATTATTTTGAACAACTCTGTGCCATTCCGCACGGATCGGGTAACACCGAGGCGATCAGTCAATATTGTATGAACGTCGCCGCGTCGTTGGGATTGCCTTGCGAACGCGATGAATGGAACAACGTTATCATTCGTAAACCCGCCTCACGCGGTTGCGAGAATGCCGAAACGGTCATTTTGCAAGGTCATCTGGATATGGTTTGCGAAAAAGAACCTGACAACCCGATCTGTATGGAGACCGACGGTTTACAACTGCGTACCGACGGGGAATACGTGTCGGCAAGCGGTACTACCCTCGGCGGAGATGACGGGATCGCCGTCGCCATGGTACTGGCAATTCTGGAAGACCGCGACGCGGTACACGGACCGTTGGAAGTGTTGTTCACCACCGACGAGGAAACGGGTATGTACGGTGCGGCGGGACTTGACGGCACTCGTCTTAACGGTCGCCGCCTCATCAATATTGACTCGGAAGCCGAAGGTGTTTTCACGGTAGGATGTGCGGGCGGCGCCCGTGCACAGATTGCCTTGCCCGTGCGGTACGAAACGAACGATACACCTTGCGTGTCGGTACAACTGGACGGTCTGCTCGGCGGCCATTCGGGTGTCGAGATCGACAAAGGACGTTTGAATGCCGCCGTCACAATGGGACGGTTTTTACAGTCGCTTTCGTGTGACTACCGTATCGTGTCGCTCGAAAGCGGCAATAAAGATAACGCGATTCCCTGCGCGGCAACCTGTGTGTTGAGTGTGACGACCGATATCACACCGTTTGCCGATGCCTTTGTGCAGACCAATACCCCCGAAACCGACAGCGGTCTGCGATTGACCGTTATTCCCGTGAAAAAAGCGGACACGGTGTTGGATGCGGTATCGACCAGACGGGTAACCGACTTCTTATGCACCGTACCGAACGGGATACAGGCGATGAGCCGTGCGATCCCCACGCTGGTACAAACGTCACTCAATTTAGGCATCTTACGGTTAGGGGAGACCCTTACCGCCACCTTTGCGGTACGCAGTTCGCTTACCGCCGAAAAACGGGAACTGCTGGGGCGGCTACGTCAAACGGCGGAGCAGTTCGGTGGTTCGTTTGACAGTCACGGCGAATACCCCGCGTGGGAATACCGTGAAGACTCGGCATTGCGGGATACGATGACCGCCGTGTACCGTCGGATGTACGAAAAAGAACCGATCATCGAGATCATCCACGCGGGACTGGAATGCGGGTTGCTCGGTGAGAAATTAGACGGATTGGACGCGGTGTCCATCGGACCCGATATGGAGCACATTCACACCGTACACGAGCGGTTGAACGTGGCTTCGACGGCGCGTACCTATGCGTTTTTATGTGAAGTGTTGAAGGGGTGGGGACAATGAGGATCGGCCACGGATACGACGTACACCGTCTGGTATCGGATCGCCTTCTGATACTGGGCGGGGTGAACATACCGTACGACAAAGGTCTGCTCGGTCATTCGGATGCGGACGTACTCACGCACGCAATTATGGATTCGTTGCTCGGCGCGGCGGCCCTCGGTGATATCGGCAAATGGTTCCCCGATACCGACGAGCAGTACCGCGGCGCGGACAGTTTAAAATTGTTATCCTTCGTCTGCGCGTTGCTCAAACGCGAAGGATACGTAATCGGCAATATCGATGCCACCATCTTGGTGCAAGCGCCGAAACTGCGCCCGTACATAGACGAAATGCGCCGTAACCTCGCCTCGGCGTGCGGTATCGCGTTGGAACAGGTCGGGGTGAAAGCCACCACCGAAGAAGGTCTCGGCTTTACCGGCGCGGGTGAGGGAATTGCCGTACATGCCGTGTGTTTGTTGGAGAGTGCGCGATGACCGTCTATTTTTACACGCTCGGTTGCAAGGTCAACCAGTACGAAACACAGGCGATGATGCACCTGTTCGAGCGGGACGGGTACGAGGTCGCGGAATATGTCGTTGGACAGGAAGACGTCGGCGACGGTGCCATCGTAGTCAATTCCTGCACCGTGACGGGGGAGAGCGACCGCAAATTGCGTCAACTGCTCCGCCGTCTGCGGCGGGATAACCCGCACGCGATACTTGTGTTGACGGGATGTATGCCGCAAGCGTTTCCCGATGTTGCCGCTGCCTACGAACAGGTGGATATCGTGCTCGGCAATGCCGCGCGTAAAACCATCGTTCAACAACTATCCCGCTATCTGATGCAACACTGCCGTATCGTGGATATTCCCACGCACGATCAAACGTATGAAACGTTGGGTATCGAAACGTTTGAAGGTCGCACCCGCGCCTTTGTTAAGATCGAGGACGGTTGCAACCGTTTTTGTACCTATTGCATCATTCCGTACGCGCGGGGACGGGTACGGTCGCGTCCGCTTGACGACCTGCGCGCCGAACTTGAAAAATTGGCGCAAAACGGTTATCGCGAAGTGGTATTGGTGGGAATCAACCTCACCGCCTACGGACAGGATCTGGGACTTAACATTTGTGATGCGGTGGAATGTGCCTGTGCGGTGGACGGCATCGAACGGGTACGGCTCGGTTCGCTGGAACCCGATCATATGACCGACGAGATTATCGAACGATTGACAACGTGCAAGAAACTCTGTCCTCAGTTCCATTTAGCGCTGCAAAGCGGTTGCGATGCGACCTTAAAACGGATGAACCGCCATTACGACACGGCGCACTTCCGCCGCGTGTGTGAGCGGTTGCGCGAACGGTTCCCGCATTGTGCGATTACCACCGACGTAATGGTGGGTTTCCCGAACGAAACCGAAGAGGAATTTGAGCAATCGCTCGCGTTCGTCAAGGAAATGGCCTTTTCACGGTTACACTGTTTTCCGTACTCCAAACGAGCAGGAACGATCGCGGCAAAAGCGTCCGGTCAAGTGTCGGCAGCAGAAAAAAGCCGCCGCAATCGGGTGATGATCGCGGCGGGGAATGCGATGTGCGCCGCCTATGCCGAAACGTTCGTCGGTCAAGCGGTGACGGTGTTTCTCGAAACGCGCCTTGAAAACGGCGGTTGCGAAGGGTATACCGATACCTACGTACCGGTGGTGGTGCAAGACGGAGAACCCAATACGGTGGTGACCGTGACGGTCATGTCCGCCAAAGACGGCGTTTGTTATGCCGATCTGTCTGAATAATATAAAAACGGTGTGAGCGATTGCCCACACCGTTTTGCGTTTATTGGTTCAGTGCCTGTTTGATCGCTTCGGCAAGTTGATCGGGACAGGAAGTCGGTTTAAATCCGCAACGGATCCCCGATAAACGCTCCGCCGCTTCGGCGGCATCCATGCCTTCCGCCAACGCGCAAATCCCTTTGGTGTTGCCGTTGCAACCGCCTTCAAACTGAATGTCGCAAAGTTTACCGTCGACAATATCAAAGGTGATACGGCGGGAACAAACACCTTTGGTCTGATATTGGTATGCCATATACTCAACCTTTCTGTTTGACCTTTTTGTCTTTGTATGCGAGTAATGCCGCGATGGCGGAATCGTCCACCGAGGTAGAACCGAGCGACCGCGTCGTTTTACTGTACATACCGTGGAAATCCGAACCGCCCGTTGTGACCAGATCGTGGTCGGCGGTATATTGTTGTAACTGCGCGGTTTGTTCCGGCGAATGATACGGGTGCATCACTTCCACACCGTCCAACCCGAGCGCGGTCAGTTCTTCGAGCAGATCCATATTACCGTATACGTACGGATGCGCCAGTACGGCAATGCCGCCCGCTTCGTGAATGGCGGTCAACACCTCGCGCGTGTCGGGATACTCCATCGGTACGTTGGCGACACCGTCTTTACCGAACAACCGCGTAAAGGTTTCCCCGAAGATCCCGCCGGCATACCCCGCATCCATCAACGCGTGCATAATGTGTTGCTTGTAAATGTTGGTACTGCCGGTCGCACACTTGATGACCAGATCGGGGGTGATGGGATAATACCGCATCACACGGCGCACCATCTCGGCAGCGGCGGCTTTGCGGCTTTCGCCGATCCGACGGCACAATCCCTCTAACCGATCGGGGAAATCACACATATAACATAACAGATGCGCCTGATCACCGCGCACCGTATCCATCGTTGAAAACTCCACCCCGTGGATGACCTGAATACCCAGCCGTTTCCCGATGTTGACCGCGCGTGTTGCACCGGCTGTCGTATCGTGATCTGTCACCGAGATCGCGGACAATCCGCGTCGTTTCGCAATGCCGACAAGATCTTCAATTCCCAAAGACCCGTCGGAAATCTTCGTGTGACAATGTAAATCGCCTGCCAAAACGGAACCCTCCTACCAATCGGACCGAGGCGGTACCTACCGCCGAAACTGTGTTCTTACTTGTTTTCCATTATACACCAAAATTCGCCTAAAAACAAGTTCTTTTGCGGATAAAAGCGGAGAAAAAATGCTTTTTTTCCAAAAAGATTTGTATTTTTCAAAAACTTGTGGTACAATAATCAAAACAACCGAAAGGACGGTGAAAAGCAATGGATGCTGGCCCTCGATTATGTAACAAAAAATTTCGACAGGCGGTTGGTTGCTTGACACCGATCGGACGAACGGCGCGGTAAGGGATTACCGTGTTTTCGACGTGTGTTTTCTTTACCTCCTGTCACATTCAGACGGGAGGTATTTTTTATGACCGAAGCAAACGAGATCGTATTTGAAAATGTAAGTGAAAATCTGCGCAACCGTGAATTTTCACGTGTCCGTACGTTGATGGGTGAACTCAACGAGGTCGACATCGCCGAAATTCTGGAAGAACTTTCGGAAGGTCAGGCGTTATTGGCATACCGTTTATTGCCGAAAGAGGTAGCGGCAAACGTCTTTTCGTATATGGAAACCGATACGCAGGAACGGTTTTTAGGGTTGTTTACCGACCGCGAACTTGCTACCGTGATGGACGGTCTATACGTGGACGACGCGGTCGACCTGTTGGAAGAAATGCCCGCCAACGTGGCAAAGCGGTTGTTGCGGATGATCTCGGCAGAAGACCGCCGCATCATTAATCAACTGTTACAATACCCCGAAGACAGTGCGGGCAGCGTACTGACCACCGAGTTTATCGATTTGAAGGTCAATATGACGGTGACACAAGCGTTTCAGACCATTCGCACCACCGGTGTGGATAAAGAAACCATTTATACCTGCTACGTGACCGACCGTCAGCGCCATCTGCAAGGGGTGGTGACCGTTCGGGAACTGTTACTGGCGGACGAAAAACAAACGGTCGGTGAACTGATGGAGACCAACGTGATTTCCGCTGCCACCACCGACGACCAGGAAAGTGTCGCGCAACTGTTTGCAAAATACGACCTGATCGCGTTGCCCGTCGTGGACAGCGAACAACGTCTGGTAGGCATCATCACGGTTGACGACGTGGTCGACATCTTACAACAGGAAGCGACCGAAGATATGGAAGTGTTGGCGGCGATCACACCGACCGACAAGACCTATTTCCGTACCAACGTGTGGGAAACGTTCCTGAAACGTATTCCGTGGCTGCTGCTGTTGATGGTATCCGCTACCTTTACGGGTATGATCATCACCTCGTTTGAAGAAGCGCTTGCCGCGTCGGTGGCACTCACCGCGTTTATTCCGATGCTGATGGATACGGGCGGTAACACGGGCAGTCAGGCATCGGTCACCATCACCCGTGGTTTGGCACTCGGTGACATCGAATTCCGCGACATCTTCCGCGTCATCTGGAAAGAGATACGGGTAGCCTTTTTGTGCGGTGTCGTCCTGTCTGCAGCTATGTTTGCGAAGATCTTATTGATCGACCGATTACTTCTCGCCAGTCCCGTTACGGTAATGGAAGCGGTGGTGGTCTGCGTCACCCTGCTTATCACGGTTTTGTGCGCGAAACTGGTCGGTTGTTCTCTACCGTTGCTCGCCAAACGGGTCGGGTTTGACCCCGCGGTAATGGCGGGTCCGTTCATCACCACCATTGTGGACGCCATCTCATTGCTGGTGTATTTCCGCGTCGCAACCTTATTGTTGCACTTGACATAACCTGTCAAGCAGAGTATACTGATAATGTCTTCGGGGCGGGGTGAGATTCCCCACCGGCGGTGAAAGCCCGCGAGCACGCGTGTCGTGTTGATTTGGTGTAATTCCAAAGCCGACGGTGTACCATAACGCACACATACGAACTCCGGTTTCTGTGGACGGATTTCCGCCTGTGTTGCGTTAAAATACTCACCAATACGACAGTATTGGTTGCGTTTTGTGCCTTACACACGCAAAAACCCGTTCCACAGAAACTCAATATGACCTAAAAGTGATGATGTTTTGAGCGAGTTTCGGTGCGGCAGCCGCCGCTTTGCTGGCGCAAAGCAAGGCTGACAAGCCGTAAGTCGCCGAAAGAACACACTTTTAGGCGGGTTTGTATGCGTGTGTTATGGTATAGTCCGGATGAAAGAGGACGACGCTTTGCGTATTCAAACGCCCCACAGTATTTTCTGTGGGGCGATTTCTTTTAGGAGTGATGAATGTGAACCAACGTAAGACCGATCTCAGACAACTTACCGTAATGGCGCTGTTGTGCGCGATAGCCTACACCGTCGTGTTACTCCTTTTACCCATCAAGATCCAGTTTTTGAGTTTCGAGATCAAGGACAGTATTCTGGCGATCGGCGCCTTCTTATACGGCCCGCTTTCGGCGTTCTTGTCGGTGGTGATCGTTGCGTTATTGGAACTGGTCACTTTCAGCGAAACGGGACCGATCGGTTTACTGATGAACGTTGTTTCATCGTCGTTGTTTTTGCTTCCCGCAGCGTTTATCTATAAGAAAAACCGCTCACTGAAAGGAGCGGTCATCGGCCTCATCTGCGGTGTCGTTTGCGTGTCGGCGGGTATGGTGTTGTGGAACTGGCTGATCACACCGCTCTATATGAAGGTACCGCGAGAAACGGTCGAAGGAATGTTATTACCGCTGATCCTGCCGTTCAACGCGCTGAAAGCGGGTATCAACGCGGCGGTGACCCTGTTGCTCTATAAAACGGTGGTTACCGCGCTTCGCAAGGCAAAACTGTTCCCCGTACGGGAAGAAACACAGCACAAAACCAACCCCGTCTTTTTGGCGATCGTGGGATGTCTGTTTGTGGTGTTAGCGGTGGTCGTAATGATGTGGAGCGGAATTATATGATCGGAAACTCCGGCGGTTCGGGGAGAATGACCTCGTCGTTTTGTTCCTCGTCGGGCAGTTCCGGCTGCGGACGTTCGCGGTGCGGGGGATAGATCTTGGTGGGTCGTTTATCTTTACGGTTCATCTGAATGTCTCCTTTTCGCGTTAGGGTAGCGCGACATATCCGAAATATCCCGCTTTAAGGCGGGTTCGGATATGTTGCACTACCCTAGTGTACCGCACACAGGCAGAAATATGCAAAAATCTATTGACAAGTGTTTGGTGAAAATGCGATAATATAATATCATTAATTAGGAAGTGGATAGTATGGCGAAATATACTGCGGCGGATATCATCCGCATTGTCAAAGAAGAAAACGTGCGGTTTATCCGATTACAGTTTACGGATATTTTCGGCGCGTTTAAAAATATTGCTATCACTCCCAGTCAGTTGGAAAAGGCACTCAACAACCAATGTATGTTTGACGGTTCGTCCATCGAAGGCTTTGTCCGTATCGAGGAATCGGATATGTATCTGTATCCCGATTACGACAGTTTCCTGATCTTCCCGTGGTACAACGACTGCAAAGTCGCGCGGTTGATCTGTGACGTACATACTCCTGACGGGGAACCGTTTGCGGGCGATCCGCGCGGTCTGCTGAAAAAAGTATTAAAAGAAGCGGAAGAAATGGGCTTCAACGGTTTTAACGTCGGTCCCGAATGCGAATTCTTCCTTTTCAATTACGACAGTGAAGGTCACCCGACCACCGATTCCCACGATCGCGGCGCGTATTTTGAACTCGGTCCGACCGATCTCGGCGAAACGGTGCGCCGCGACATCTGTATGAATCTCGAACAACTCGGGTATGAGATCGAGGCCTCTCACCACGAATGCGCCAACGGTCAACACGAGATCGATTTCAAATACACCGATGCGCTCAAAGCGGCGGATAACATCGTGACCTTTAAACTGGCGGTCAAAACGGTGGCACATAAACACGATATGTACGCGACCTTTATGCCAAAACCCGTGTTTGGTAAAGCGGGAAGCGGTATGCATATCAATATGTCGCTGACCAAAGACGGGAAAAATGCGTTCTATGATCCGAACGACCAACTCGGTCTCAGCGAAACGGCATACCAGTTTATCGCGGGTATTCTGGAACACGCCGACGGTATGAGCGCGGTGACCAATCCGCTCGTCAACTCGTACAAACGCTTGGTATCGGGATACGAAGCACCCGTATATATCGCGTGGTCTGCGAGTAACCGCAGTCCTCTGATCCGTGTCCCCGCGTCCCGCGGCGCCGGTACGCGTATCGAACTGCGCAACCCCGACCCGTCCGCGAACCCGTACTTGGCATTGGCGCTGTGTTTGGCGGCAGGATTAGACGGTATTCGCCGCAAACTGACCCCTCCGCCGTCCATTCAAGCCAACCTGTTTGAAATGACTGAAGAGGAACGCGAACAAAACGGTGTACGGCAATTACCCGCCACCTTGCGTGAAGCGGTACGCGCGATGAAACGCGATAACCTGATCAAAGAAACGCTTGGCGATCACATCTTCTCCAAATACATCGAACACAAGAACGACGAGTGGGATGAGTACACCGTCCGTGTTACCGATTGGGAGATCGACCGCTATTTAGCCAGATATTGATGATGGAGAGAAACCGATATGAAGGATAATTTGATCATTACCATCGGCAGACAATTCGGAAGCGGCGGCAGAGAGGTCGGTCGTCGTTTGGCAGAGCGGTTGGGCATTCCGTTTTACGATAAGGATATCCTGACGCACGCGGCGCAGGAAAGCGGTTTGTCCGAAGAAGTGATGGCATACTTCGACGAACAACCGACCAACAGTTTGTTGTACTCCTTGTCTACCGGTATGTATTCGATGGGTGAGGTAGGTGTTGCCAACTACACGTTACCCGTCAATCAACAAGTGTTTCAGGCACAGTTTGATGCCATTCGCAAACTGGCAGATCAAGGCTCCTGCGTCATCGTAGGGCGGTGTGCCGACTACGTTCTCGAAAAGTACCCCAATCTGGTGAACGTGTTCGTGTATGCCGACCTGTCCAAACGTATGGAACGTGTGGCGGAATACGACCACATCACCCCCGCCGAAGCGAAGAACCGTATCGCGAAAAGCGATAAAAAACGCGCCGGATACTACAACTTCTATTCGGGTAAAAAATGGGGCGTCGCGGGTACGTACGACCTGTGTATCAACAGCAGTTCCATCGGCTACGACAATGCGGTCGACCTCATCGTTCGCTTCGCCGAAATGAAATACGGTAAATAAGCAAAAAAGAACGCGCTCCGAGGAGCGCGTTCTTTTTATGCGTCAGTTTGTATTTTACGGAACATTCGCGGAGATCCGATGAGATACGAGATGAAGTGTGCGAGCGAAGTCAGTAGCCATGAAATGGGATAGGAGAGGTAGACGCACGCGGGGGTGGGAAAGTACGGGAAGAGTACGGCGATCCACATCAGACGGAAGGCACACGCACCGAGCAGAGAGGTGATCATCGGCATGGTAGAATACCCGATCCCGCGTAACTGACCGGTGAGCACTTCCATAATGCCGCACAGGAAGTAGGTGGGCATAATGAACATCATTCGTTGAATGCCCGCTTCGATGACGGCGGTCTCGGTTACGTACAGACCGAGTAAAGGGACACGGAACAAAAAGAGCAGCATCGAAACGGAAAGGTTACTGACCGCTGCCAAAATGACCGAATAGCGCAGGATCTTGTTGATGCGGGGGATGTTTTTGGCACCCATACTCTGTCCGACGGCGGTGAGGGTAGTCTGATAGAATGCGTTGGACACGATATACGCAAAGCCTTCAATACTTGCGGCGGCGCCGTTGCCCGCCATAATGACCGAGCCGAAACTGTTGATGGAGGATTGGATGACCACATTGGAAAGCGAAAACAAGGAAGATTGAATACCCGCGGGAATACCGATCTGTAAGATGCTGAACAAAGAAGGCTTGTGAATGTGAAGGTCGCGCAGCGACAGGCGGATATCGCCCTGTTCACGCATCAGGCAAACGACCACCATTTCCGCCGACAGGTACTGGGACACGGTGGTGGCGATCGCCACGCCCGCAACACCGAGATGAAACACGATCACCAAAAACAGGTTGAGTGCGACGTTGACAAGACCGGATATGGTCAAAAAGATCAAGGGCCGTTTGGTGTCGCCGACCGCGCGGAGAATACCAGCACCGAAGTTGTATATGAGCAATCCGGGTGCGCCGATAAAGTAGATGCGCAGATACAAGGTGGATTGCTCCAATACGTCGTCGGGAGAACCCATCATAACAAGAAGCGGCTTTGAAAGGAACACGCCGAGCACGGCGACCAGTATACCGCTGACCGCGCTGAGCAACATAGCGGTGTGAACACCGCGGTGCAAGCGGTCACTGTCGTTTGCGCCGAATGCGTTGGAGATGAGTGCCACAACGCCGACCGACAATCCCATAAATATGCCGACTACCAGATTGATCAGCGAACTGGTGGAACTGACCGCCGCCGAAGCACTGTGATCGGCAAATTGACCGACCACCACAAGGTCGGCGGCATTATATAACAGTTGGAGAATACCTGTGATCGCCAACGGGATCGCGTAACGGATCATCTTGGACAACAACGGTCCGTTAGACATATCCAGCGTATTACTTTTTGTCATTCGATTTCGCCTCTTTTTCCGAATTCAAGACCATACTATCACGATTTTAACAAAAGTCAATCGACTGACAAAAAATTCCTTGAAAAAAACAACTATCACAGGAAAAACTAACCGTAGAAAACAGAAAGGAAGAGGAATTATGTCACACAACGTAATGCGCTTTGTCAAAGGTATGGGACTCGGTCTGGTCGTCGGATGTATGGCGGGTGCGGTCGGCAACCAGTATATGCACAGTGGTAAAAAAGGTCTCAAAAAGAGTGTCGGAAAAGCACTTAAAAATATGGGCGAGTTGGCAGAAGAAGTCAGCGGTATGTTTTAAAAAAGCGTCCCGAATGTAACAAGTACATTCGGGACGCTTTTATCAGATGCGTTGTTCGTTTTCTACGCGGAGTTTTTCGAGGAAAGCGTCGAGGGACATCGTTTCGGTCTGTGCGGTGTCGCGGTAACGAACGGAAATGACGTTTTCGTCCATTTCTTTCTGACCGATGATGACCATATACGGAACACGGTCGACCACCTGCGCTTCGCGGATGAGGTAACCGATCTTCTCGTTGCGGGTATCGCGTTCGGTGCGGATCCCCGCGGCGCGAAGAGCCTCGTATACCGATTCGCTGTACTCGGCAAATTTCTCGGATACCTGCAGCACTTTGACCTGCGTCGGTGCCAACCATACGGGGAATTTACCCGCGAAATGCTCGGTCAGGATGCCGATAAACCGTTCGATCGAACCGAAGCAGACGCGGTGGATCATGATCGGGCGTTGTTTCTCGCCTTTTTCGTCAATGTATTCGAGGTCAAAGTTGAGCGGCATCTGGAAGTCTAACTGGATGGTACCGCATTGCAAGGTACGACCGATGGTTTCTTCCAGATGTAAATCAATCTGCAAGACACAATCGGTCGTACCTGGCAATGCGGTACGACCGATGGTGTCTTCCAGATGGAAATCAATCTTCGGACCGTAGAACGCGCCGTCGCCCTCGTTGATGGTGTAGGGCAGACCCAATTTTTCGAGCGCGCCTTTCAGACCGTTGGTCGCGGCTTCCCAATCTTCGTCACTGCCCATACTGTCTTCGGGACGGGTGGAGAGTTCGACCGAATATTTAAAGCCGAACTTATCGTACACTTCGTTGATGAGATGTACGACACCCATAATTTCGTCGGTGATCTGTTCGCGGCGCATAAAGATGTGCGCATCGTCCTGCGTAAAGCAACGCACACGGAACAATCCGTGCAACGCGCCACGCAGTTCGTGGCGGTGGACTAATCCCAACTCGCCCACGCGGAGCGGCAGATCGCGGTAACTGTGAGGATTGCTGCGGTACACCATCACACCGCCGGGGCAGTTCATCGGTTTGACACAGTAGGTGTCTTCGTCGATGGTGGTGGAATACATATTGTCTTTATAGTGATCCCAGTGACCGCTCGTTTCCCACAAATGACGGTTCATAATGAGCGGGGTGGATACTTCCACGTAGTTGTCGCGGGTGTGGATCTCGCGCCAGTAGTCGATCAGCGCGTTTTTGAGCGCCATACCCTTCGGCAGGAAGAACGGGAAACCGGGGGCTTCCTCAGCCATCATAAACAGACCCATTTCCTTGCCGATACGACGATGGTCGCGTTTCTCCGCTTCTTCCAGCATTTTCAGGTAATCGTCCAGTTCCTGTTGGGTGGGGAAGGCGATACCCTTGATACGGGTCAGCATTTTGTTGTTTTTATCGTTTTTCCAGTACGCGCCCGACTGACCGGTCACCTTAAACGCTTTGAGCGCTTTGGTATAGGTCAGGTGAGGACCGACGCACATATCAATATAGTCACCCTGTTGATAGAAACTGATGACCGCGTCTTCGTCCAGATCACCGATGTGCTCGACTTTATAGATCTCGCCGCGGCTCTCCATCAAGGCGATGGCTTCGTCGCGGGGCAGAATAAACGGTTTGATCGGCAGATTTTCCTTGACGATCTTGCGCATCTCCTGCTCGATGGCTTGCAGGTCTTCGTCGGACAACTTGGTGTCGCCCAGATCAACGTCGTAGTAGAATCCTTTTTCGTTGGCAGGGCCGTAGGCAAATTTCGCATGAGGGTATAACCGCCCGATGGCTTGCGCCATAATGTGCGCCGCACTGTGACGCATCACGTGCAATTCTTCCTCTACGGGGCATTGGTCTACGGTACCGTTGCTGTAGATCACTTTCATTTTCATCGCTCCTTGTAAAAAACACCCTTGACGACTGTTCGGTCGTCAAGGGTGCATACTTTGATACACGGTTCCACCTTGAACTTTCACTTCGTTTCCCTTAACGCGGGGGACGGCGGCGCTTAACAAAATTGCTCGGCGGCGCAGCTCCGGAGTGGTTTTCCGATCCGTTTCACATAAGGGACTCTCAACCGCGATCCCTCTCTCTGTTTGTTTTGCGAACCGTACTCGTTCCATCATCGCTTTTTCGACATCTATTATAGCACATTTGCGGTCGGTGTCAAGTGTTGCTTTTGCGTTTTATCGGGATATTCGCGGATCGTTTGTCCTTTCCAACAAGTAATCGAGGGATACGTCAAAATAATCGGCAATTTTTATCAGATCGCTGATACCGGGCTCCCGTTCACCCGTTTCATAACGGCTGATAGTGTTTTGGTTGGCGTTTAAATCCATTGCCAATTTTAATTGGGAAATGCCTTTGGCTTTGCGGAGTTCTTTCAATCTCACAAAATCACCTCTTGACATTATTATCCCATAATGGTATATTTAAAATATCCCAATTTGGTATGTATTTGAGGAG
>CAYSPZ010000021.1:0-24195 GCA_964433065.1 uncultured Eubacteriales bacterium
CCTACAGTTTTTAGTGATATTCTGTTCTAACGAACAGAGTGATATTATGCCTAACGGCATAGTGGTATTTTCGCATTTCGAAAGTGATATTATATTCGCCTCCAAAACTCGCGAAGCGAATATAACTTGAACGAAGTTCAAATATCACTGCGAAGCAATATAACTCGCCGCAAGGCGAATATAACTGAGGTGCACTTCCTTGCGAAGTGCGCCTCTTTGGGTGGTTTCTTGTTTTGAAACGGATTCCAACACGCTATTTCTTTTTGGTGATTCGCCTTTGTATGCCTTTGTTTGCGACGTTCATACGTTGAGTAGCACGCCTGCTCTACGTGCATTGTATTTACCGTCAGAATCAAACGTGCACAAATACAGCGATTTCTTGATCGCGTTTATGGAGGATGTTTTTAGAGCATCGATATTACGTGCGATTGCAACCTCGTCTACCAATCCCCAGGTTTCCGTAATTTCAATGTAACGTGCTGGGTTGCTGATCATATTGGTCGGAGTAGAGATGAACGTTAATTTTTCCATAAAATCTGCTGTTGCGATGCTACGAATCAAACTGAGAAGTTCTTGCATTGTGCCTGCTTCACCGGATAAATACGACCACAGTTCCTCAGCAATAAGAATCTCATCTGCAGCACAGAATTTGGGGAATTCAATCATGTTATTCATGAAGCGTTCTTTGCAGTAATCCGTATCCTCACTTGCGGTAGGATCGAACGGAAATCCAAAACAGTATCTAACGTCTTTGTCAGGGTACATAATTCTTAATGCAGCTTTAGCTTTAAGAATTTTCTGTTTTTCTCCACGTGTTTCTCCAGAATTAGGACGTACGGATTTGAGTTCAATAGCTACTATACTATCTTCATCTTCAAAGTAACAGTCTGCTGTAAAATTTGTGCCGGTAATGAGCGTTCCTGTAGCAGCCTCAGCTATGGCAGCATCTTCTTGCGTAACGTTCGGACGGCGTGTTCCGTTCTTTAAGTCTGTCATCATTTCCGCTATCACGCGTTCCTGCTCGGTATATATTCTAAAGTCATTGCCACTAAATCCGCGTTTATCACCATCGCAAAGAATATGAGCGACGCTTTCAAAAAACACCTGACCAAGAGTAGTGTTTAATCCATGCATCCACGAACTCATGCTTATCATTGCATCGACGTTTGTTCCTGCTGCGTCAAATTTTTCGGAAAAAGCTTGCAGAAAAGCTTTGTGAAAAGGTGCATTCCTGGGTGCGGTTGCGTCCTCAGGAAAAGTATCAAAGCGCGACTTCAGCAATTTAATAATTACTTTTGCAATTTCTTGTTTCTTAATAGCGTTCATGATCTTTTCTCCCTCATTCTAAATATGATTTCGGAATATGCATTTTTGTCCTTTTCGGTTCTGTTAAGAACAGGGCGTTTGAACTGCTCAACAATAACCATTCCTGCTCGTTCTGCTATTTCTTGATACAATCCAAACTTATCGTTTGCAACAACAAACACCTCATAATCGTCTGATAAATACTGTTTGCAGTTAATCAAAACCGCTGAAATATCTTCGACGTATTTTTGACGTGCTGCTTTGGTGTTGCCTTTTTGCATAGAACCGATTTCCTGATCGTCATGTCTATCGAGTCCAAGAAGCTCGTAAGCGTATGCGTGTTGCTCGTGATAATCAATGAGTCCTACATAGGGAGGGCTACAGAAAATCCCTTTAACTTTTCTTGATCTGTAGGTGTCATATACCGCTCCACCCATAGATGCAATACACTCTGAAATATCTACTGTTGCGGAGTTGGCTGCAAAACATCGTTGTTGAGTGACTGTACGCAAGTTTGCATATTCCGCAATTCTCTTGACTGTATCTTGCGAATACGTTTTCCACCATTTCAAAATGCTAAATAATGGCTTGCATATCTTTTTATGCTTGGTGCAGTAATAGGTTGTATATACGGGCTCTATCAAGGTAGCAAGATCGGAGTGCGTCGTTGCTCGACAAGATCTCATTGTTCTTGACAGTATTACCTGTAGAATCTGTTTTGTCGGCTCATCCAATGTTTCTTCAATCAATCTATACACGAAGTGAATTTCACGTCTAGCCGTTTCAAAGTACCATTTATCCAAGAACGAGTCTTTTGAAATTCTCAATGATACACCATATTTTTCCGCCAACTTTATGAAAGTGGGAAGGAACATCTGTGCTTTTTCTTCCCCGTATGTCTTTTCAACCACTTCTTTTCGGTAAACTCTTTTCTTGAACTCCGGGGAAGGAAAATATTGAGAATTGAATTCGTACAGTCTTTCAAGGAGTTCTGCTTCAAAGCCTGCGATATTTAATGCGGCTTCGAATTCCTCCAACACTTTTGTGATTCGAGCTATTTCGCGTTTTAACAATTCAATATCATAGACACCGATTTTGCAGTTTGAGATTTGTGCATTGAATGATGATATATCGATGCCTATTGCATGCATTCCCAATTCGCTTGCTTGTACCAATGTTGTACCGCTGCCGCAGAAAGGATCCAGCACAATGTCGCCAGGCCGGAAGTAAACTTCTTTTTTGAATGCATCTGTATGCCCATCTAAAAAGTACTCAACAAGTTGAGGAATGTATTTTCCCTTGTACGGGTGGAGTCGATGAACATGCTTGGTGGTTTCTGATTCTTTATACCCGTCAAAAGACAATTCCCAATTAGTGTCATCGCCCAATACGTTTTTCCACTCAATTTCCTTTTTCCCCTTGAAGGATTCATAGTAAGTAATCAATTGATTCTGATCGACATATACTACACCGTTGTTTTCAAATTTATCAATTCTTCCATATTGAATCAGATACGAAATATTAGATTCGGTTACCAACTTACCAATGTGTTGAGTTGCAAAGGCACTGGCCTCTGCAATAGTTAATAGAATTTCCATATATGGCCCTCCTTTAAATTATATCACTGCCCACTATTATCCGGAATAAATTCCATGACCTCACCGATATCCACTTGGAGAGCGGTGCAAATCTTATTAATGATTGTCATTGTTACTTCCTCGTCACGATTCAGTTTAGTAAGTGTGTTAGGAGAAATTCCCGCTGTGCGGCGCATTTCTGCTTTACTCATTTTCTTATCAATCAGTAATTTCCACAACTTGTTGTACGAAACTGCCATAAACTCTCCTCCTGCTGGAAATGCTTATAAAATCATATATTATATTATAGTACTTTACGTCGAATATTGCAATAGAATATCGCCCGGTTTTGCGAATTTTTCATCAAACAAGGCGACAAACTTGGGCTCGAGTCCCGTGGTTTGCTGTTTTGCCGAGTTCTTTACTGAGCAAAGAAACGCGAAAAGTACGGAGGATCGAAAAGCAGCTAAGACCGGCATAACGGAGTGTAAAGGCACAAAAACAGCGCCGGAACACCTTGAAAACGGTGCTCCGGCGCTTAATTTACGTAGTTTCAGCTCGATTTTGGTACGTTTTGGCGCTCTTTAAATGCAAAATGCATAAAGTACCACAATTTTTGCATAAAAGGAACCCTAAATGCATGGTAGACGTTTAGGGTTCCTTTCGTGGCGCGCCCGAAGTATTTTGTACAAAGTGGAAGTCGTTATCTCGTCTATGAGTTTCGGTACAGCCCGTTAGGGCGGTGCAACTCGACGGGCTAAAAACGCCGACACCGCGGCGTTTTCTTAACGCCCTTTCGAATCCCTTCGAACGAAAAAAGAGAGCATCACCTATTGGTGACACTCTCTTTTTTGGCGCGCCCGAAGGGATTCGAACCCCTGACCTTTTGATTCGTAGTCAAACACTCTATCCGGCTGAGCTACGAGCGCGTGTCGCAGGACAACGAATAGATTATAGTCACTTCTTTTGAAAAAGTCAAGAGGATTTTAAAAAGTTTTTCATTTTTCTTTTTGGATTTTCTCTGTGTACCGTCCCCGTGAGCAACAAGGATCCCCCGTAAACGACCGTAAGCACCACGCCGCCGATCACCACCGCCGCGATCGACGGTAATGCCGCCACGAACGGCAACCGTGTCACACACATCGCCGCCACCGCGGCGCATACCGCGCAAAACAACGGTTTCAACAACATTCTCATCGTCGAAAACCGCAGTTGCGTGACCAGCAATAACCGCCGCAGATTTAAAAACGAGGTCAGCACGTTGCTGATCACCATAATGAACAAAAACCCGCCCATACCGCGATACGGCACCAATGCCCAAATGAGCAGTATGCGGATCGCCGAATCCGCGATACTGTATTTGAGTGAACTGACCTGCTGGTTTAACCCTTTGAGCATACCGTCTACCATACTCTCGGTATACATAATGGGAGTGAGCGGTGCCAACACACGCAGATAGATGCCGACGTCTTCGCTACCGTATAAGATCAACCCGAGCGGACGCGCAAATACCGTAAATACCGCCCCGATCCACACGGACGAAAACAGGGTGACCGACAATGCCTTTTCCACCGTCCGCCGTACCGCGACGGTGCGATGTTGCGCATTGTCCGCCGACAGTTCGGGAATGAGCAACGTTGCCATCGCCGATAAAAACGAGGCAGGGAAGAAGATGAGCGGCAATGCCATTCCTTTGAGCGCACCGAACTGCGAAAGTCCCCGTTCCTGTGACCCGCAATACCGCGCGATCGCGTTCGGCACCAGTATGTTTTCCACCGTCCTCAACGCGGTGTTCAGATATCGCCCCGCCGTAATGGGTGCCGCGATCGACAGTAACTGCCGTACCACCCGACTGCGCGGTTTTACGGGCGATACCCCGACGTTTTCTCTTGCCAGGCGCCGCCGATCGACGGCATACCCGATCGCGACGTATCCGCACGCACTCCATTCCGCTACCGTGTCACCGATCATCACCGCCGCACACGCCGCCGCCAACCCGTGCGCCGCAAACCGATCAATGATACAAAAGATCAGGATCATCCGCACGGCTTGTTCGATCAACTGTGCCCGCGCGTTGGTGCCGACGCGTCGTCGCGCAATAAAATATCCCCGCAAACACGACGATATTCCCATCGACGGCAAACTGAACGCTAATACCCTAAGCGCCGGTACGGCACGCAGATCACGGATCCACCACCGACCGATCGGGTCGGCACACACGTAGATGACCGCCGTCGACAATACCCCGATCCCAACGCTCAGACACAACGACCGCCACAGGATATGCCGTATCGACCGCGGTGTCCCGCAGGTCAATTCGTCCGCTACCAACCGCGTCACCGCGGTGGAGATCCCCGACGTCGCAAAGGTCGATCCCAACACGTAAATGGACACGATGAGTTGGTACAATCCCATTCCTTCCGCACCGATCTTGTTGGAAAGGTACATACGGAACACGATCCCCACCGTGCGCAGTATCAACGACGTCACCGTCAAGGTTGCCGCGTTTTTTAAAAACAGTTTCCGTTTCACAACAACCTCATATTATACAGTTTCGCCAGTTTATCCCATACGAAACGGTCAACGATCCCGTTTTCGGGCATTCCCATCACGCGCTGCCACCGCCGCACCGCCGTCTCGGTCGCCTCGTCGTATATATTGCTCATCGCCACCGACGGATGTCCGTACATACCGCCGAGTTCGTTTATCACCGCCTGTACGATCCCAATGAGCGGTCCCGTATCCCCGAACCGTATCAGGTGATACGGCGACGGAAACGGGTAGAGCGGTTGCGGATCGGCGATCAATGCCAACACGTCCTCGTATTGCGCGAGAATGACCTTTTGTGTGGCACCGTCTGCTTCGCCCGTCGGTGCTAACCCGTTCAATCGTTGAAACCGCCGCACCGCATCGGTCGTCTTCGGTCCGTACACACCGTCGATTGCGGGTACGAGATATTGATCATCCATCGTCGCAATCATCTGCAACTGTTGTTGTAAAATACGTATCTGCTGTCCCGTCACGCTTACCACTCCTCTCGGTATTCCGGCAACGCCTGTAAACGAATCACACGGTCAACGGTACCGCCGCTTGCGCTGAGTCCGCTTTCGGTCTTTTTGAAAAATCCCGGTGCCGCCGCCGATATCTCGTACGTGATATCCGTCCGCATCGGCAACGTAAGCGCCTCGATCTCACCGTTTTTATCTGTGAAACGTACGCATTGTAACGTCCGCTCGTCACCGCTTTTACCTACCACCGTCACCAACGCGCCGACGATCGGCATACCTTGCTCGTCGGTCACCTTTATCCGTAACACCGTGTGGGTCGGTGTCGGTGCCACGGGTACCGTCGGCACGGCGGGGGTGTTACTGCGATTGCGTAATCGCAACAACTCCTGCTCGTACTTTGCCATACGGGCTTTCATATCGCTTGAAGAACCGTTCATTGTGATCACACCTTTCTCCACACTATATGCGTGAACGCATAAAAAAAGACGGCGAACGGAAACTCCGTTCGCCGTCTTTTCTGCGACGATTACAGTTTTTTGCCCATATCCGCAATACAGTCGGGACACACGTTGCGCCCTTTATACGTGAACACGTCCTTCGCGTTCCCGCAGAAAATACACGCAGGTTGGTATTTTTTCAAAATAATGGTGTTCCCCTCGATAAAAATTTCGAGCGGATCCTTTTCTTCGATCTCCAACGTGCGCCGCAACTCTACCGGCAACACGATCCGTCCCAGATCGTCCATCTTACGTACGATACCCGTCGATTTCATATCCATTCTCCTTTCGACAGTTGCTGGTTCAAGTATAACAGAACTTGCAAAAAATGTCAATACCTGTAAAGAAATGGAAATTTTTGCAAAAGCGGCTCATAAAACGAAAGAAATCTGTTGAATAATCGGCGAGGAAATGATAATATAGTGTATATTGGGATAGTGTTTGGAAAGGACCGACGGGATGAGTTATAAACGCTGGAATTTTTTACAACTGGATAAAGAAACGGCGGGTCTGCTTTCGGAAGAATGCGGACTGGATCCCGTTTTGTGTTTATTGCTCACCGGTCGCGGTATTACCGACGGGCAACAGGCGATGGACTTTTTATCGGGTGACGAATTGATGGGGGACCCCTTCCTGTTCGCCAATATGGATGCCGCCGTTGACCGCATTCAATCCGCGATGGACGAGGGCGAACTGATTATGATCTACGGTGACTACGATGCCGACGGCATCACCGCCACCGTGTTACTCTATACCTACCTGAAACAAAAGGGAGCGCGGGTACAATACGCTCTTCCTCACCGCGAAGGGGAAGGGTACGGCTTACACCGCGAAACCATCGACCGTATGATCGAACAGGGCGTCAACCTTATCGTCACGGTGGACAACGGTATCTCCGCCGCCGACGAAGTCGCCTATGCCGCCCAACACGGTATCGACGTGGTGGTCACCGACCACCACAAACCGCCCGAACACCTGCCGAATGCCGTCGCGGTGGTAGACCCTCACCGTCGCGATTGCCCCAGCCCGTTTAAAGATTTTGCCGGGGTCGGAATGGCATTCTTCCTGGTCTGCGCACTGGAAGGGGATACCGACCGTATTTTAGCGGAATATGCCGACCTCGTCGCGCTCGGCACCTTGGCGGACGTAATGCCGCTTCACGACGATAACCGTCTGTTGGTACGCAAAGGTCTGCAACAGATCAGCGCGGGTACGCGTGACGGTCTTTCGCTGCTGCGCGAAGCCGCCGGCACCGCCACCCGTCCGCAGACCGCTTCAAACGTCGCCTTTACGTTAGCCCCCCGCATCAATGCCGCGGGGCGGATGGGCGACCCCGAAAAAGCCGCCGCGTTACTGCTCGGCACCGCCGACGAAGCCACCGCTCAGTTGGCAAGAGAGATTCAAGAAATGAATACCGCCCGCCAAACGGTGGAAGCGGAAATATTGACCGAGATCCGCGCACAACTCGAAAACGACCCGAAACGGTTGGCGGACCGCGTACTGGTGGTCTGCGGCAACGGTTGGCATCACGGTGTGCTCGGCATTTTAGCCGCACGATTGCTCGACCTCTACGGCAAACCGACCTTAGTCCTGTCCGAAACCGACGGCATCGCGCGGGGATCGGGCCGCAGTGTTGTGGGCTTTTCCCTGTACGACGCGCTTTGCGCGTGTGACGATTGCTTACTCGCGTTCGGCGGTCACGAACAAGCGGCGGGTATCACCGTCGAAGCCGCTCGCGTGGACGAATTTACCGCGCGTATCAATGCCTATGCCGCCGATGTTTGCCCCCGAATGCCGATCGAAGAACTGACGATGGACTGCCGTCTGCGCCCGTCCCAGATCACCCCCGATCTGGTCGCGTGTCTGTCCGCGCTCGAACCGTTCGGTGCGGGTAACCCGCAACCGTTGTTCGGCTTGTTCGGTATGCGCGTCGAACGCATCGAAGAGGTGGGCGGCGGCAAACACCTGCGCCTTACCCTGTCGCGCGACGGTGTCACCGTCACCGCGATGAAATTCTCCACCACCCTCGACGCGTTTCATTTCGCGGTGGGTGACACCGTCAACACGGCGGTACTGTTGGAACGCAACGACTACCGCGGCACCCCGTCGGTGTCGATCATTGTGAAAGATATCCGCTATGCCGATACCGTGCAGGACGACCTGTTACAAGCCACCGCTGACTATGACGCGGTAGTGCGTCGGGAAGATACCGACGTACCCCTGCCGTCCCGCGAAAAAGCGGCATCGGTATACCGCTTTTTGAAACGTGCGCCCTATCACGGCACAATCGAATGTTTACACCACCTTATCGGCGATCCCACCCTCACCTTTACGGATACCTACCTGTGTCTGCAACTGTTGTGGGAAGCCGACCTGATAGACTACCGCAACGGCGGGAATACCGTTACGGTAACCGTCCGCCAAACCGATAAAAAGACCGATCTTGCGCAAACCGAGACCGCTCGATTTTTACAACGAAAGGAGTGATGACCGTGGATCAACTGACCGTACAACAAACGACCGATAACGCGGTCGCCGCTCTGAAAGAAGCCATCGCCAAAAGCGAAAAGACCTACGATATGGAAACCATCGACCGCGCCATCGCGTTCGCTTGTGAAGCACACGCAGGTCAACGTCGCCATTCGGGCGAATCGTACGTCTGCCACCCGTTATGCGTGGCGGCGATACTGGTAGGACTGGGAATGGACAGCGAAACCATCGTCGCCGCGTTACTGCACGACGTGGTGGAAGATACCGCCATCACCCTCGCCGACCTTGAAAAACAGTTCGGCAGTTCGGTCGCGTTGCTGGTAGACGGTGTCACCAAGATCACCCAGATGCCCTTCTCCACCAAAGAAGAACAACAAGCCGAAAACGTCCGCAAAATGCTCCTCGCGATGTCGCAGGATATCCGCGTCATCATCATCAAACTTGCGGACCGTCTTCACAATATGCGTACCAGCGGGGGTTGGGACGAACAAAAACAACGCGATAAAGCGCGTGAAACGTTGGATATCTACGCGCCCATCGCGCACCGTTTGGGTATCCGCGCCATCAAAGAAGAACTGGACGATATCTCCCTGCACCTACTCGACCCCGTCGCCTGTGCCGAGATCGAGGAAAGCCTGACCCTGCGTACCGAAGAACGCGCCGCTTTCCTTGACGATATTCAGAAACGTATTCAGGAACGCTTGTCCGAATACGGGTTGACCCCGTACGTATGCGGACGTGTCAAGAGCATCAACGGTATCTATCGGAAGATGTACGTGCAGGGCCGCAACTTTGACGAGATCTACGATATTTACGCCGTCCGCGTCATCGTGGACAGCGTCACCGACTGCTATAACGTGCTCGGTGTGGTGCACGATATGTTCCACCCGCTCCCCAACCGTTTCAAAGACTACATCTCCACCCCGAAAAGCAATATGTACCAGTCGTTGCACACCACCGTGATCAGTACCGAAAAGATCCCGTTTGAGATCCAGATCCGCACGTGGGAAATGCACCATACCGCCGAATACGGTATCGCGGCGCACTGGAAATACAAACTCGGCATCCAGAAAAAAGATCGTCTGGAAGACCGTCTGGCATGGGTGCGTCAGTTTATCGAGACCCAGACCGAAACCGACGACGCGGAAGAATTCGTCCGCTCGATCAAGACCGACCTGTCGTCCGACGACGTGTTCGTGTTTACCCCGCGCGGTAAGGTGGTCAACCTCCCCGCAGGTTCCACCGTCATCGACTTTGCCTATGCCATTCACTCGGCGGTCGGCAACCGTATGGTCGGTGCCAAGGTGGACGGCCGTATCGTCCCCATCGACTATCAGGTCAAAACGGGGGAGATCGTCGAGATCCTCACCACCTCCGCTCAGAACCACGGTCCCAGCCGCGACTGGTTGCAACTCGTTAAGACCAGTGAAGCGCGTAACAAGATCCGTGCGTGGTACAAACGCGAACGGCGCGAAGAAAACATCGAAAAAGGACGGGAAGAACTCGAACGCGAGATCTCCCGCAACTGTATCCGCTTCACCGAAAGCGAACTGCAGGAATTTTTGGAACAACAATGCAAACGTCAACATTGCGCCACCGTGGAGGACTTTTATGCCGCCATCGGTTACGGGGGAATTTTGCTTTCGCGTCTGATCCCCCGTATGAAAGAGGACTACCTCAAAATGGTCAAAAGCGAGGCGGCGGCAAGTAAACCTGCCGTTGCACTGCCCACCCGTCCTCACCGTCACCATAACGGTGGTGTCATCATCGAAAATATGGACAACTGTCTGGTCAAATTCGCCCGCTGTTGTAACCCCGTCCCCGGTGACGAGATCGTCGGTTTCATCACACGCGGTTACGGTGTGTCGGTGCATAAAAGCGACTGCGTCAACGTTCCCAAAGACCGCACCGCCTGCGCCGAACCCGAACGATGGGTCAACGTCGAATGGGAAGACAGTGTACGGGAAGAATTCAAAGCGGTCCTGCGCGTCATCGCGAACGACCGTATTCAGTTACTCGCCGACGTAACGTCGCAACTCGCGGGTATGCACGTGATGATCTACGGCTTACAAGCCCGTAAAAAAGACAACGACGAAGGCGAGATACTGGTCACCGTCGGTGTTAACGGTCTGCAACATCTGCAGGAGGTCATCCAACGTCTGCAACGAATCAGCGGTGTTCACACCGTAGAAAGAAGCGGTATTTAATGAAAGCAGTATTTCAACGCGTATACGATGCTCGTGTCGAGGTGGACGGCGAAACGGTCGGTGCCATCGGCAAAGGTGCCCTCATTTTACTCGGTGTGATGCAGGGCGACACCCCCGACCACGCTGCGCTGATGGCAAAAAAGATCGCCAACCTGCGCGTGTTCACCGACCAAAACGATAAAATGAACCTGTCACTGCTGGATATCGGCGGCGAGGTTCTTGCCGTGTCCAACTTCACGTTGGCGGCAAACTGTTCACACGGCCGCCGTCCCGAATTTTTAGCGGCGGCGCGTCCCGAAACCGCCGAGCCGCTTTACGAGCGGTTTATGCAGGAATTGCGCGGTTACGGACTGACCGTACAAGCAGGACGGTTCGGCGCGGATATGACCGTGTCGATGCGCGGCAACGGCCCCGTCACCATTTTGCTGGATACGGAGGATTGGCAATAATGGAATATCTGTGCCTTCCCGTCGGACCGTTACAGGCGAACTGCTACCTCGTATGGGACGAAGACCGCAACGCGGTCATCATTGATCCGGGTGACGAAGCCGATCGCCTGTTGCGAATCATTGGTAAACGGGATCTGTCACTGTCTGCCGTTTTACTTACCCACGCACACTTTGACCATATGATGGCGACCAACGCGATAAAAGCCGAAACGGGTGCCGCGGTGATGGTTCACGAAGCGGAATTGCCCGCCCTCACCGATGAGCGGATCAACCTGTCGTCGATGATGGGTACCCCATACCGCACGGCGGCGGATCGCCTGTTACACGACGGGGAGGAGGTCACGGTCGGTAACCTGACCTTTACCGTCATCCATACCCCCGGTCACACGGTCGGCAGTTGTTGCTATGCAATCGACGACCTGTTGTTCAGCGGCGACACCCTGTTTGCCGACAGCATCGGCAGAACCGATTTTCCCGGTGGCTCGATATCCGTGATGCAACAAAGCCTTACAAAACTGTGTACCTACCCCGATCACATCGGGATATTGTCGGGTCACGGCGAAGCGACGACGTTGGGTTTCGAAAAACAAAACAACCCGTTTTTACAAGGACGATAAGTATGTACCTACTGCTCAACAACCACGATTTTCATTTTGAACTACAGAATATCTGTCGTTTGTTTTTACCGCAGGAAAAGATCGTGATCACCGATTCTGCCGCCGACCTGAGCGGTGTGATCGCGCATACTACGGTAGAGGAGAAAGGCGAAACGATCACGCTGACCTGCCGCCTGCAACTCGACGACTTTGACAAAACACTCACCGACACCCTGTCCGCCGCCCACCCCGACCGTCAGGCGGAATGTGAACGGCGGCTTTGCGAATTACTGTACCGCCTGTTCGTCGACCTGCTCGGCTTTGAACAGACGTGGGGGATCGTGACGGGTGTCCGTCCGGTCAAATTACTCCGCCGTCTGACCGCACAGTATGGGGAAGAGGCAGCGCTCGACTATCTGCGCGACAAACTGCTGGTCAGCGAAGAAAAGTTGCAACTGTGCCGCAAAACGTTCCAAAACGAGGATCGCCTGCTTGCGCTTTCCCGACCCGACTCGTTCAGTCTGTACGTGTCCATCCCGTTTTGCCCCACCCGTTGCGACTACTGCTCGTTCGTGTCCCAAACGGTCACACGCGCGGCAAAACTCATTCCCGACTACGTGGAATATCTGAAACAAGAACTCATCTACACCGCTTCGCTTGCAAATGAACTCGGTCTGCGACTGGAAACGGTGTATTTCGGCGGCGGTACCCCCACCACCCTCACCGCCGACCAGTTGGCGACCCTTACCGATACGGTGGCACATGCGTTTGACCTCTCCCACGTACGGGAATATACGGTGGAAGCGGGACGTCCCGACACGGTCACCGAAGAGAAGCTGCGCGTCCTCAAACAGGCGGGTGTGTCCCGCGTCAGCATTAACCCGCAAACGTTGTCGGATAGGGTGCTCGAAGCCATCGGCAGAAAACATACCGCCGCGCAGTATTACGACGCTTTCAATATGGCACGGCGGACGGGACACGATAACATCAATACCGACCTGATCGCGGGACTTCCCACCGATACCTTCGACGGGTTTTCGAGAACGCTCGACGGCATCTTATCCCTGTCACCCGAAAGCATTACGGTGCATACACTGTCTATGAAACGCGCCTCCAACCTGTCACTGCAAAAACGGGCGGACTACCGTATTGCCGACGAGGCGGTGCGGATGGTGCAACGAAGTGCCTCCTTGTTACCGCAACACGGGTACGAACCGTACTACCTGTATCGGCAGAGCCGTACGGTCGGCAATCAGGAAAACGTCGGTTGGGCGAAACCGCGGTGCGAAAGTTTGTATAACGTATATATTATGGACGAAACGCACACCATTTTAGGGTGCGGTGCGGGTGCCGTGACCAAACTCAAACGTCCCCATACCGATTACTTGGAACGCATTTTCAACTATAAATTCCCCTACGAATACAACGACGGACTGGAAGAGATGTTGCGCCGCAAAGCGTACATCCGCGAATTTTACGAAGGAGTGGAAGGATGATCGCTCGTCGACTGATCACAAACACGGTACGAGAACAACTGCATACCGATGCCGATCGTCTGATCAAGTCGGAATACACCCGCTATCGCGATCAGATTGAGCAGACGGCACAGACCCTTTGCGCCCGTTTCGAACGTCACGGGTTGGTTCTGTTGTGCGGTCCATCCTCGTCGGGCAAGACCACCACCGCCTGCTTTCTCACCCAAGCGCTCGCACGGCACGACCGCGCCGCGTATACCGTGTCCATCGACGATTTTTATTTCGGACGCGGTCTGGCGCCCCGCCTTCCCGACGGCAGTTTCGACTACGAAACGATCGAAGCGATCGACCTTGCACTGTTGCACCGTTGTGTCCGTGACCTGTTACGCGACGGTCATACCCAACTGCCGCAGTTCGATTTTCACGACGGTATTCGCAAACCCGACACCGTCCCGCTTACGGTGGAGGACGATGCCCTCATCATCTTAGAGGGTATCCACGCGTTAAATCCGCTTTTGCGCGACCCGCTTGCCGATCAACCGCTCTGCACCGTCTTTATCCACACCGCTTCTTCGTTCTGGGAAGACGGGGAAGAGCAGATCTCGTCCCGCGATATCCGTCTGTGCCGCCGTTTGGTACGGGACGTGAAGTATCGCAACAGTTCCCCCGACAACACCCTGCGTATGTGGGCACAGGTGATACGCGGCGAAGACCTGTATATGCTCCCGTACACCGCCGACGCGGATATCACCCTCGACACCACCCACGCCTACGAACCCGCCGTGATGCACGGCGCGTTGTTACCGTTGTTTGAACGGTTTCCCGTATCCGCGGCATTCGCAGAACAAGCCGACTGCCTGCGCCGTAACCTGTCGCCGTACCCCACGCTTGCCCCCGATCGGTTACCGCCCGACAGCCTTTTAAGGGAATTTGTGGGATAACCCTTGTATTTTGACGGAATATCCTTTATAATGTAAGTGTACCTGTAAAACCATAAAGGAGTGAATGAAAATGGCAGTATTTGAAGATGTCATCTCGCGTGCAAAAGCCATGGCGGAAGCCACCGGCAAAAAGACGGGTGAATTGGTGGAAACCACCAAGATCAAATTGGAGATCGCCGAACTGCAACGGGAGATCGCCGCGTTGTACGAAGGACTCGGCAGACTGGTGTATGACGGTCGCCAATCGGGTGAATCGGTGGAGGATATGATCGAATCCTGCGTCGCCCATCTGGAAGAGCAAAATGCCTATTTACAGGAACTGCAGGATCGTGTGCTCGAAAATCGCAATGCCGTGCGGTGTACGGTGTGCGGCGCGGTCAATGAAGACACTGCTCGTTTTTGCAGTCAGTGCGGTAAAGCCCTGTGATTTTTAGGACAATTTATACAAAAATTGCCCACTATTTACTGTCGAATTGTTAGATTTTCGGTCGAAACGCACATTTTTTGGAAAAGCACTTGCAAAACTTAAAAATGTGGAGTACAATTTAAATATCCGTTATGATTCTATGCGGTTTAATCCGTTGGAATAAAAAAATGTTGGAGGTTCTTTAATTATGAACAAAGTAGAACTGGTTGCCTCTGTTGCTGAAAAAGCAGGCTTGTCCAAAAAAGACGCTGAAAAAGCGGTTGCCGCTGTGATCGACTCCATCGTCGACGCGGTTGCGAAAGATGATAAGGTTCAATTGATCGGTTTTGGTACGTTTGAACTGCGTACCCGCGCTGCTCGTACGGGCCGCAATCCGCAGACCAAAGCGACCATCACCATTCCCGCTTCCAAACAACCCGCTTTCAAAGCCGGTAAAGCGTTCAAAGACGCGGTGGCGAAATAAGTTGCAAGAAAGCAAACCGCCCAAGGGCAGTCCTCCGTAAGGAATAATAGCCTTAAAGTGTAAAATTTCGGCGTGAAACGGTATTAAAAATGCTCGCAATCCGCGAAGGATTCCTGTGCTTTTTGCCTTGTTTCACATCCAAACTTTTGCACTTTAAGGTGCTCAACAGTTTTGAGATTCAGATTTTTTGTTTAGGCAAAATGATAAAAATCCCGCAATACTTGATGTATTACGGGATTTTTTCATACAGCATAAACAGAAAAGATGTTCTCAAAACCTATTCTTCCTTGCGGAGGGCTGCCCAATCGGGCGGTTTTTTCTTGTCAAAAGGAGTCCTGTAAATTATGAGATTGGATAAATACTTAAAAGTATCCCGCCTGATCAAACGGCGCACGGTGGCGAACGAAGCGTGTGACGCGGGTCGCGTTCTGGTCAATGATAAGGTCGCCCGCGCCTCGTATGAGGTAAAGGTGGGGGACGTGCTCACGTTATGCCTCGGCGCACGGGAACTGCGCGCACAGGTGGTCAGCGTACAGGAAACGGTGGCAAAAAACGATGCCGCGCTACTGTATAAATTACTTTGAATATGCGGTGGGAACAGGCGGTGTTCCCACCGCATATTTTCTTTTTCGGTTGCATATAGTGGAGTACATCGCAAAACGGAGGCTTCCCTATGAAACGATCGCAACCCGAACCGCACACACCGATGCCGCACCTGCTGACACTCAGCGAACGCAACGCGTTGTCGGTCAGCGGCGTATTGGACGTTGAAAATTTTGACGATACCATCGTGGTCATCCACACCGAGCAAGGGGAACTTACCGTCAAAGGCCGCGAGTTACAGGTCGGACGTTTGGATCTGACCGGCGGTGACCTCGTCCTGAACGGTACGGTCGACGCGCTCACCTACAGTGACCGTCGCACGGACGGCGGCTTTTTCGGTAAACTGTTCCGATGATACTGGGAACCGCCAACAACACCCAACTGTACGAACTGTTCCTGTGCGGCGGAATGGGCTTTCTGCTCGGTGCGTGTTACGATGTGTTTCGCTTACTCCGTGCGTGCGTACGCAATGCCGTGTTTACCTTTGCGGCGGATATCACCTTTTGTCTGTTATCGGGGACGATCGGCTTTCTGTTCTGCCTTGCCGTCACCGACGGTGTGGTACGGCTGTACGTGCTCGTCGGGTTTGCACTCGGCTTTTTCGCCTACCGCCGCGCGACGAAACCGGCGCGGCGGACGGTTGTCATCGCCATACGGCGAATTTTTTGCAAAAAAGCCGAGAAAAAGCAAAAAAACACTTGCAGTGCGCAAAAGGATATTGTATAATCACAATGTATGAAAAGACACGAAAGGGGAGAGAAGAATGCGTCTGTTTGCCAAACGGAAAAATTTAGCGGTGCGCATTGCCCTTCTCGCTCTGATCGTATACGCGGTGGTCTCGCTCGTTCAATTGCAACTGCAACTGGACGAAGGGCAACGGTTGCTTGACAGTGTCAGTGACCGCGTGACCGATCAACTTGCCTTAAATGCCGACTTGCAGGATCAGATCGACAACTACGAGATCTATCTGGAACAACAAGCGCGTAAACAAGGTATGGCAAAACCCGGTGAAACGGTACTGATCGAGATCCCGAAAGATTGATTTTTCGCAAAGTTGCAGGAGGAAAAGCACAACATGGCGTTGGAAGTTGGAGCGTGCATTGAGGGGAAAGTCACCGGTATCACCAAATTCGGTGCTTTCGTCGATCTGGGCGACGGGCAAACCGGTATGGTCCACATTTCGGAAGTGGCACCTACCTACGTAAAAGAGATCCGTGATCACCTCACGGAAAACCAAACGGTAAAAGTCAAAGTACTGAACATCGGTGAAGACGGTAAGATCAGTCTGTCGATCAAAAAGGCAATGGATCCGCCTCCCCGTCCCGCGCGCGGCACACCCCGCCACGTATCCCCCGGTCGTCCCGGCGGGTTCGAATGGCAATCCACCCGTAACGAAAGCGGAAACTTCGAAGAAATGATGTCCCGTTTCAAACAGACCAGTGACGAAAAGATGTTGGATCTCAAACGTTCGCTGGACGGCAAACACGGTGGTTTCAGCCGCCGAAAATCCTGAGTTATATGCCGTTGCCCCGTAAGGCAACGGCTTTTTTATGAGGAAGAAGTATGGAACAGTTACAATTCTGCGCACCCTGCCTGTTCGGCATCGAAGGCATTCTGGCGGACGAATTACGTCGTATGGGTGCTGAAAACGTCACACCGCAAAACGGCAGGGTGTTGTTTTCGGGCGACACCGCAATGATTGCCCGCGCCAACATCTGTTCGCGCTACGCCGAACGGATCCAACTGCATATCGGCACCTTTCGCGCCACCACCTTTGACCAGTTGTTCGAACGCACCAAAGCGTTGCCGTGGGAACGCTTTATCCGTCAAAAAGACGCGTTTCCCGTCAAAGGTTGGTCACTCAACTCCACCCTGCACAGTGTCCCCGACTGTCAATCCATCGTCAAAAAAGCGGTGGTGGAACGGCTCAAAAGCCGTTACGGTATCGGTTGGTTCGAAGAAACTGCCGCTACCGTACAGATCCAGTTCAGCATCTTAAAAGACGAAGTCACCCTGCTCATCGATACCAGCGGTGCAGGCCTTCATAAACGCGGCTACCGCCGTAACGCAGGCGGTGCCCCCATTAAAGAAACGTTGGCGGCGGCGATCGTGGACGTTACCCGTACCCGCTTTGCCGAACGCGTATTCGACCCGTGTTGCGGTTCCGGTACCCTGCTCATCGAAGCCGCCCTCGCGGCGCGCCGCGTCGCCCCCGGCATCCGCCGCCGCTTTGCCGCGATGGATACCGATTGGGTCGCCCCCTCGGTGTGGAACGACGAACGCGACCGCGCGCGTTCACAACAACTCACCGATAAATCCTTTTTGGCACTCGGTTCGGACATCGACCCCGAAGCGGTCCGCTTAACGATCGAAAATGCCGCCAAAGCGGGTGTCGGTCCGCTCGTGAAAGCGACCGAACGCGACCTGCGCGACTTTACCCCCGACGGGGACAGCGGCATCGTGCTGTGTAACCCGCCGTACGGCGAGCGGTTGCTCGACGTACAGACCGCACAACAGATCTATCGCACGATGGGTCGCGTATTCACCCCGAAAGCGGGATGGACCTATGCCGTCATCAGTCCCGATGAACAGTTTGAGACCCATTTCGGTCGTCCCGCCGACAAGCGCCGCAAACTGTATAACGGTATGTTGAAATGCCAGTTATACATCTACTATAAGTAAGAAGTGAAAAGAGGGATCTCTATGCGCCATATTTTCATTCTCAATCCCGCGGCGGGCAAACGTCAGGACGCACTTGCATTGCGTCCGCAGATCGAAGCGTTTTTCCGCGATCACCCGATGGAATATACCGTCTACGTGACCTCTGCGCCGAACGAGGCGACCGAGATCACCCGCCGTGAATGCGCAAAAGGGGATGCCGTACGGTTTTACGCGTGCGGCGGTGACGGTACGCTCTCGGAAGTCGCCATCGGTATGGCAAACGCACCCCATGCCGAACTCGCGTGCGTACCCTGCGGTTCCGCCAACGATCTGCTTCGCTTTATGCCCAACAAAGAACGTTTTTGGGATATTACCGCCCAAATTCTGGGTACCGCCCGTAAGGTGGACGCGATCTCCTGTAACGGAATGTTGTCAATGAACATCTGCTCAATGGGTGTCGACGCGGACGTCGCTGCGCGGATGGTCCACTATAAGCACCTTCCGCTTGTCAGCGGCCCAATGGCGTATAACCTCGCGCTGGTCAACACCTTCCTGCGTCCGCTCGGTCAACGTCTGCGCATCGTGATGGAAACCGAAAACGGTACGGTCGAACGGGAAGGCGACTATATGTTTGCACTCGCCGCAAACGGTCAATACTACGGTGGCGGTTACCACGGTTCACCCCGCTCACAGATCGACGACGGATTGCTCGATTTCATATTGGTAAAAAAAGTGTCCCATTTAAAAATGCTTACCATTTTAGGCAAATACAAACGCGGCGAACACCTTGATCTCGATTGTTGCGAGTCGTTTCGCGGCACCTCGATGGACGTGTATGCCGATATACCGGCGGTCACCACCGTCGACGGGGAATGCTTTGAAGACACCCATGTGCGGTTCGAGATCCTGCCGTCTTCCGTTTCGTTCGTATTCCCGTGCGAGAATACCGACGAAATGTTAAAAAAGTGTAAAAATACCGCTATTTGCCAAGATACCCCTTGATTTTTATATAAAAGTTGTTACAATAGATTTTAGCACTCGTATCTTTCGAGTGCTAACCAATCGTTAGGAGGATTTTTAGTTATGACGATGAAACCTTTATCCGACCGTGTGGTCATTAAAATGGTCGAAGCGGAAGAAACCACCAAAAGCGGTATCATTCTTGCCGGTTCCGCCAAAGAAAAACCGCAAATTGCCGAAGTCGTGGCAGTCGGCCCCGGCGGCAACGTTGACGGAAAAGAAGTGACGATGTACGTAAAAGCCGGTGACAAAGTCATCACCAGCAAATATTCGGGAACCGAAGTCAAAATGGACGGTGTGGAATATACCATCGTTCGCCAAAGCGACATTCTGGCGATCGTTGAATAAGAGAGGAGTCAAGCACAATGGCAAAAGAGATTTTGTACGGTGAAGAAGCCCGTAAAGCGTTACAAGCCGGTGTTGACCAATTGGCAAACACCGTGAAGATCACGTTAGGTCCGCGCGGCCGCAACGTGGTACTGGATAAGAAATTCGGCGCCCCGCTCATCACCAACGACGGTGTGACCATCGCCAAAGAGATCGAACTCGACAACGCGTTCGAAAATATGGGTGCGCAACTGGTCAAAGAAGTGTCCACCAAAACCAACGACGTGGCAGGTGACGGTACCACCACCGCGACCTTGCTCGCGCAAGCCCTCATCCGCGAAGGGATGAAAAACGTTGCCGCAGGTGCCAACCCGATGGGTGTCAAACGCGGTATCCAACAAGCGGTCGACGCGGTGGTCGCCGAAGTACGCGCCAATTCCAAAAAGGTCAGCGGCTCGGAAGATATCGCCAGTGCCGCCACCATCTCGGCGGGGGATGCGTTTATCGGTAAACTGATCGCCGAAGCGATGGAAAAAGTGTCCGCCGACGGTGTCATCACGGTAGAAGAATCCAAAACTGCCGAAACCTACACCGAAGTGGTGGAAGGTATGCAGTTCGACCGCGGCTACGTTACCCCCTATATGGTCACCGATACCGATAAGATGGAAGCGGTCATCGACGACGCGTTCCTGCTCATCACCGATAAAAAGATCTCCAACATTCAGGATATCCTGCCGCTGCTCGAACAGATCCTGCAAGCGGGTAAAAAACTGGTCATCATCGCGGAAGACATCGAGGGCGAAGCCCTTTCCACCCTTATCGTCAACAAACTGCGCGGCACCTTCACCTGCGTGGCGGTTAAAGCCCCCGGTTTCGGTGATCGCCGCAAGGAAATGTTGCAGGATATCGCGGTCCTCACCGGCGGTCAGGTGATCTCCGAAGAGATCGGTCTTGACCTCAAAGACACCACCATCGGTATGCTCGGCCGTGCCCGTCAGGTCAAGGTGCAGAAAGAAACCACCATCATCGTGGACGGCGCAGGGGACACCGATATGATCAAAGCCCGTGTGGCGCAGATCCGTACCCAGATCGAAAACTCCACCTCCGACTTCGACCGCGAAAAACTGCAAGAACGTTTGGCGAAGATGGCAGGCGGTGTCGCGGTCATCAAAGTCGGTGCCGCGACCGAGATCGAGATGAAAGAAAAGAAACTCCGCATCGAAGACGCTCTCGCCGCCACCAAAGCAGCGGTGGAAGAAGGTCTGGTCGCGGGCGGCGGTGTGGCGCTCATCAACGCGGCAGCTGTGTTGCTCCCCTTGCTTGACACCACCGAAGGTGACGAGAAGACCGGTATCAAGATCGTCCTCAAAGCGATCGAAGAACCCGTCCGCCAGATCGCGCTCAACGCAGGTCTGGAAGGCAGTGTCATCATCGACCGTATCCGCACCGAAAACAAAAAGAATTTCGGCTTTGATTTCGCAACCGAAACCTACGTGGATATGTTTGCCGCAGGTATCGTGGACCCCACCAAGGTGACCCGTTCCGCGCTGCAAAATGCCGCCTCGGTCGCCGCGATGGTGCTCACCACCGAATCGCTGGTCGCCGACAAGAAAGAACCCGTAACGGCGGCTCCCGCCGCACCCGATATGGGCGGTATGTACTAAACCGTAAAGAAGATCGATGCGTGAGCATCGGTCTTTTTTTATCAAGTTTTTTTCTTATCGTTTATATAAGCAATCGTTTGGATACACTATTATCGATATTGCGCATATGACAGGAAGATCGTAAATTTTTTTGAAGGATTTTCGCATTTTTCTTGCAACACGGAAAAGAATCGTATATAATACCAAAGTAAGACTATCTTAAGTCAAGGAAGGACGACCATTTATGTCAGAAAACACACGCAGAGTCGGTACCGTATCCCGCGGTATCCGTTGCCCCATCATCCGTCAAGGCGACGACCTCGCGACTATCGTGGCGGACAGTGTTTTACAAGCAGCCGAAAGCGAAGGCTTTGCCCTGCGCGACCGTGACGTCATCGCAATGACCGAATCCATCGTCGCGCGCTCACAAGGCAACTACGCATCGGTCGACGATATCGCCGCCGACGTCAAAGCCAAATTAGGCGGCGGCACCATCGGTGTCATTTTCCCGATCCTGTCCCGTAACCGCTTCGCCATCTGCCTCAAAGGTATCGCCAAAGGTGCTAAGAAGATCGTGCTGATGCTCAGCTACCCGTCCGACGAGGTGGGTAACTCCCTCGCCACCTACGACCTGATCGACCAAGCGGGTATCAACCCCTATTCCGACGTACTCACCCTCGAACGTTACCGCGAAGTGTTCGGTGTGCAGAAACTCGAATTCACCGGTGTGGACTACGTCGAATACTACGGCAACCTCATTCGTGAAATGGGTGCCGAAGTGGAGATCATTTTTGCCAATCAGGCGAAAGCCATTTTGGACTACACCGATTGTGTGCTCACCTGCGACATTCATACCCGCGCCCGTACCAAACGTCTTCTCAAAGAAGCGGGCGCGAAGATCGTCTGCGGTCTTGACGATATTCTCACCGCCCCCGTCAGCGGCGGCTGTAACGAAAAGTACGGTCTGCTCGGTTCCAATAAATCTACCGAAGACCAGATCAAACTGTTCCCCCGCGAATGCAAAGACCTGGTACTCAGCGTCCAGAAAAAGATCCTTGACGCGACCGGTAAATGCGTTGAAGTGATGGTGTACGGTGACGGCGCGTTCAAAGATCCCAAAGGCAAGATCTGGGAACTCGCAGACCCCGTCGTTTCTCCCGCGTTCACCGACGGTCTGATCGGTACCCCCAACGAACTCAAACTGAAATATCTGGCGGATAACGACTATAAAGACCTGTCGGGCGAAGAACTCCGCAAAGCGATCTCGGACAGCATCCGCCAAAAAAACAACAACCTCGTCGGCAATATGGCGGCACAGGGCACCACCCCCCGTCAACTCACCGACCTCATCGGTTCGTTGTGTGACTTGACCAGCGGCTCGGGTGACAAAGGCACACCCGTTGTGTTGGTGCAGGGCTATTTCGATAACTATACCAATGCCTGATGGAGAAAGGGGACGTATCAATGGATAACAATAAACGACCTGATTCGATGCAACGCATCACCAATTTCGAACTCGCCAACGCGTTCATCGACGAGCAAGTAGCGCAGATCCGCGCACAGGTCGGCGATAAAAAAGTACTGTTAGCCCTCTCCGGCGGTGTAGACTCGTCGGTCGTTGCCGCTCTGCTTATCAAAGCGGTAGGCAAACAACTCGTCTGCGTCCACGTCAACCACGGCTTGATGCGTAAAGGCGAAAGCGAACAGGTCATCGAGATCTTCGGTAAAGAACTGGATGCCAACCTCGTCTACGTCGACGCGACCGATCGTTTCCTCAACCTGTTGGCAGGCGTGTCCGACCCCGAACAAAAACGCAAGATCATCGGTAAAGAATTCATCGAAGTCTTTGCCGACGAAGCGCGGAAACTCGAAGGGGTGGAATACCTCGCGCAAGGCACCATCTACCCCGATATTTTGGAAAGCATCAAACAAGCGGAAGGCAAAAAAGCGGTCAAATCTCACCACAACGTCGGCGGCCTTCCCGAAGACCTGCAGTTTGAACTGGTCGAACCGGTCAAACTCCTGTATAAAGACGAAGTACGCGTGGTAGGGGAGGCACTCGGTCTTCCTCACGCGATGGTCTACCGTCAACCGTTTCCCGGTCCGGGACTCGGTGTACGTTGCCTCGGCGCCATCACCCGCGACCGCTTACACGCACTGCGTGAAGCGGATGCCATTCTCCGCGACGAGTTCGATAAGAACGGTCTTGCCGAAAAAGTATGGCAGTATTTCGTGGTCATTCCCGATATCAAGAGCGTCGGTGTCAAGGACGAAAGCCGCTACGAAGGCTGGCCCGCCATCATTCGCGCGGTCAACACCAAAGATGCCATGACCGCCACCGTCGAAGAGATTCCCTACGCGGTATTGCACAAGATCGTCGACCGTATCACCCACGAAGTCGACGGCATCAACCGCGTCCTCTACGACCTCACCCCGAAACCGATTGGTACCATAGAGTGGGAATAGTAGCCACATCCCCGAAAACCCTTATTTTACAAGGGTTTTC
>CAYSPZ010000022.1:0-23014 GCA_964433065.1 uncultured Eubacteriales bacterium
ATACCCAACTTAAAACGGTTTGCAAATAATCTTGTCTTATGGTAGAACCGTTCATATATCTTTCGCCGATCTTATAGGCGATACATTGGTTTTTACTGAAATACTTTTTAGCATCACTCAACCACTCGCCCGTATAAATGGCATTTCGGAGTTCCTGTTCTGTTAGTTTTTCTCCTGCGATATTGATTATCTTAAACCAATCTAATTTCTCGGTGTCTGTGCCTTTGCAAATATAAATCATCAATTTATAGTCAAGCACTTGTTCCGTGATTTCCTTTGATGTATGTGCATAGTAGGGGGTCAAAGGCGAATTAGGGTTGGCGAAAATAGAATACCCATTATCCAACCAATCACAAATGGATATTGTTCTCTGCTGACCGTCCAACATTTCGTATGTTCCGTCTTCGTTCTCCGACCAATACATAACATTAAGCGGAAAATCGTGGAGAATGGAGTTCATAACGGCAACTTTCTTTTTCTCGTCATATACGAACTCTCTTTGATATGCAGGACGGACGTTTAATTTGCCACCATAGGCAACAACTTGTCCGCTTTCTTCATCGTTATAATATCCGTCAAAAACATCTCTAACGGTTATTTCGTGTAATTGTATATCCATATATTATTTTCTCCTAATGACAATTCTAAAATATGTGGGAACTCCATTGATATTACAAGTGTGCGAATGAACAGACCGAACATATTCGTTTGTGTTCTGTGTATCAAATAGAGCATATCTGTTTAGTGCATCAACAATTTCAAATTGTTCGGGGTTGTATTTGTCAAGGAAAGTAATAGGCACACCCATTTCCCCGTCATAATCTTCGGGAATTTCCGCAGTTTTATTAACATTGATAGCATTGTAATTATCATATCGGGGATATTCTTCTGGGGTGTATTTTTTATACAAATCAAGGTCAGTATGTCTTTCAATATAATCCATATTGGTAAACCAACGAACACCTTTAACCCGTATGTATTTTCGCCCTTGCTCGTCTATACGATACCCCGAAGCATTTAAGGGGTAATCATCGGGAACTCGAAACTCTCTATCTCCACTATGTATGGAATATCCCATCCACAGTTTATTATCTTTAATTAGTGCGAAAATTTCCTTATAGGTTATCGCATTAACATTACCGATAATAATAAACTGCTTATCATATTCTACTAATTGAGCAACAAATTCACGGAACAGAGAAAACGGCGGATTGGTAACAACAATATCCGCTTGTTTCAAAATTTCAACACATTCGGAGGAGCGAAAATCTCCGTCCCCGTCAAGCAAGGTTAAAGCATTATTTTTGTTCCGCAACAGATATTCAACATCGGTTAAATCAACTGCACCGTCCCCGTTAATATCAATGACTTCGGTTATCTCAATTTTATATGGAAATCTTTTCGGTGTGTTTTCTTTGCTCGATAAAATATCAAAAATAGACAGTTGTTCAAACTGTTCGCCCACAACGGGAGAACCCATATAGCAAGTAGCAACCAATTTTTTAAGACCTAAATAATTAAAGTTCATCGCAAAGTATTTGAAAAAGTTGCTTTCATAAGGGTCATCACAATTACAGAACACAACTTTATCCTTAAAATGTTTTCTGTAATGTTTCATTTCACTTTCAATATCGGCAAGTTGAGTATAAAACTCGTCGTTTTTTGCCTTATCTGCTTTTCTCAAAGATGAGTTGTCTGCCATATACTACCGCCTCCAAATGTTACAATATGTAACATTTTTATTGTAACAAATTGTTACAATAATTGCAAGAGGTGGTTTTGTGATCGGGTTGCGTGCCATTCGAAAAGAGAAAAAACTAAATCAGTTGCAAGTCGCAATGGCTCTCAACATTTCACGCGAAGCACTATCTCATTACGAAACCGGAAAAAGAGAACCGTCGCTTTCATTGCTTAAAGAGATGTCCAACTATTTTAACGTGTCAATAGATTTTTTGATTACAGGTAAAGAATTTGAGAAAAAATAACTCTTCCGATCTTAATCGGAAGAGTTATTTTTTTCATAACAATATACGTGTGATCAACGCGTCGGACACCAAAAACCCGTCCCGTGTCAGGCGGATACCGTTGTTGTCGCACGTAACAAGGGAAGACGGGAACGACCGCGCACGGTCGACCCATTCACGCGGTATCGGTTTTTGAAACCGCTCCGTAAACCCGTCGGCGGTCAACCCTTCGGTGAGCCGCAACCGCAACATCGCGTATTCGACGGGCGAATTTTCGGGAATGATCTCGTCCGCCGCCTCGTAGATCGGCGGTTTGCCGTCGATAAAATCGACGAGTGAGCGGGGATAATAAAACCGTTTCCCCTCAAAAAACGAGTGGGCGGCGGGTCCTATACCGATATACGGGTCTAAATTCCAGTACTTCTGATTGTGCCGACTGCGATATCCCTCTTTCGCAAAGTTGGAGATCTCGTACTGGTAAAACCCCGCCGCTTCCAATTCGTCGGCGGCAACGTGATAGAGTGCCACCGTTTCGTCCTCGTTCGGCAGAGCGGGCGGTCGTTTCCCAAACGGGGTATCGGGTTCGAGTTTGAGCAGATATGCCGATACGTGGGTTGCCCCCAATTGCGCACACCGCGCGACCGCGTTTTTTACGTCCTGCGCGGTTTGGTTCGGTGTGCCGAGCATCACGTCGAGCGACAGATTGCGAACCCCCGCACTGAACACCGCCTGCACGGCAGAGTCTACCTGCGCCGCGGTGTGGCGGCGACCGAGCCGTCCGAGCCCCTCGTCGTCGGCACTTTGCATACCGAGCGATACCCGATTACCGCCCGCGGCGGCAAAGGCTCGCATCACGTCGGCAAGGTCGTCGGCGGGGTTGGCTTCCATCGTAATTTCCGCGTCGTCGGTTATCGCAAACCGAGGCCGCAACCCTGTAAGCAACGTGGTAATACGCTCGGCGCCGAGTAGGGAGGGGGTACCGCCGCCGAGATATACCGTGTCGGCGACCTGACCGCGATATGCGTCTGTCGCGCGCAACACCGCCTGTACGTAACGATCTTTCTCTTCGTCCGACGTCCCTGTCAACGAATAAAAATCGCAATACGGGCATTTGGTCGCACAAAACGGCACGTGTATGTAAACGCCAAGCATACTACCACCCCTCTACAGAAAAAGGGCGGATAGCATCCGCCCTTTCGTATTAGTTGTCGAAGAATTTTGCGTGAACGGCGGCAACCGCACGATCCGCATCCGCTTTGTCGATCAGCACCGACACCTTGATCTCACTGGTGGAGATGTTCTGGATGTTGATACCGCTGTCGGACAACGCTTCGAACATACGGGAGGCAACACCTTCGTGGGTTTCCATACCCGCACCGACCATCGACACTTTTGCCACGCTGGTGTCGTAGGTAATGCTCTTGACACCTACGCGGTCGCACAACTCTTTCAGTGCCGCAACGGTGCGTTCACCCGCACCCGCATCCACCGTAAAGGTGATGTCTTTGGTACCGTCGCGACCGACCGATTGCAGAATGATATCCACGTTGATGTGCGCACGGGCAACACATTCAAACACTTTAAACGCGATACCGGGCTCGTCGGGCAGACCCACGATCATCACACGGGCAACGCTCTCATCTTTTGCTACGCTCTTAATCAACATTTTTTCCACTTTGGTAACCTCCTTAACCTTGGTGCCGGGGACTTTTTTCAAACTGGACAACACTTCAAGTTCAATGCCGTATTTCTTTGCCATTTCAACCGAACGGTTGTTGAGCACCTGTGCGCCGAGGGTGGCAAGTTCCAACATCTCGTCGTAGGTGATCTCCTGCAACTTTTGCGCGTTTTTGATCTTACGGGGATCGGCAGTATACACACCCTCCACGTCGGTGTAGATCTGACACAGATCGGCATGCATCGAAGCCGCGATCGCCACCGCACTGGTATCCGAACCGCCGCGCCCGAGGGTGGTGATATCGTCGTACTTGTTAAGCCCTTGGAATCCCGCGACGATGACGATCTTTTTCTTGTCGAGTTCCGCGCGGATACGTTCGCTCTTCACCGTCTTGATACGAGCGGCGGAGTAGGTGGAGTTGGTCTGGAACCCCGCCTGCCAACCGAGCAGCGAGATAACGGGACACCCCATCTTCTCAATTGCCATCGCGAGCAACGCAATGGAGATCTGCTCACCCGCGGAGAGCAACATATCCATTTCACGTTTACTGGCATTCGTGTTGATCTCCTGTGCCTTTTCGATGAGATCGTCGGTGGTGTCACCTTGTGCGGATACCACCACGACCACTTCGTTTCCTTGACGGTACGCGTCGGTAACGATACCCGCAACGTTTCTCACGCGCTCGGCATCGGCGACCGAACTACCGCCGAATTTTTGTACGATTAACATATCAAAACCTCCTTAGAACCTGTTCAATCCATCATACGAAACTGCTGGATGAGTTCACCGTTCACTTTGTCAAGTGCCGCCGTAAGCGTCGCTTCGGATAAGGGCGGGGTGACGACCGCTAACTCGTTTTCGACCGCAACGTCGGCGGTGACCGCCGTCACGTCGGGCAGTACCGCTTGCAACGCGGCAAACAACCCGTCGGCATCGGTCGTCTTAAACCGCAAAAACTGACGGCAGACGTACTGTTCTTGCGGTAACACGTACGACGGGTCTCCCGCACCCCAACATAAGTATTTACGGGCACGCAGGTGTTTAACCTCATCAATGACGTCTGCCACGACGGCGGAAGCGGTCGGCAGTTTACCCGCACCGCGTCCGTAGAATACGGTGTCGCCCACCGCGTCACCGCGTACCATCACCGCGTTGAATACGTCGTCCACGTTGGAAAGCAAAACCGAACGGGGAACCAGCATCGGCGCGACCAGACAATGAATGCGGTCCTCTGCTTTGACTACGCGACCGATCAACTTGATGACACAATCAAGCGACGCGGCATACGCGACGTCGGTCGCGGTCAGTTTGGTGATGCCTTCGGTGTGTACCTGATGGGGATATACGTGTTTACCGAATGCGAGTGCCGCTAAAATACAGATCTTGCGACACGCGTCGTGGCCGCCCACATCGGCGGAGGGATCGCGTTCGGCATAGCCGAGTGATTGCGCGAGGGACAGCGCCTCGTCAAAACTCATATTATCCTGCAACATACGGGTGAGCATAAAGTTGGTGGTACCGTTTAAGATACCCGCCACCTCGTATACTTCGTTGGCGGCAAGGCACTGGTCGAGCGGACGCAGGATCGGAATACCGCCGCCCACGCTTGCCTCAAATAAGAAGTTTAAGTTGTTCACTTTGGCGATGGCGAGCAGTTCGTCGCCCTTTTCCGCCACCAACTCTTTGTTGGAGGTAACCACGCTTTTGCCCGATTCCAGACACGCTTTTACAAACTCGTAAGCGGGGTGTAAGCCACCCATCGTTTCCACCACGATACGGATGTCCGCATCGGTCACGATGTCGTTAAAATCGGTGGTGAACCGATCGGCATACGGCAGATCGGGGAAGGAGCGCAGATCCAAAATGCGCTTTACCGCGATCGCGTCACCCGCTTTTTGTGTGATGTGATCCGCGTTTTGCGCGAGTACCTGCGCAACGCCTGAACCGACCACACCGTGTCCTAAAATGGCAATTTGTATCATCTTGTTTTCCACCTTCCGAGCGCAACGGGAACCCCCCGTCGCGCCATATAAACGCGTTGAAACGTATATTACTGTGTTTGATCCTTGATCTCCAATACCCGTTGCACACCCGGTACCCGTGCGATCTGTTCGGCGAACAGGTCGGTGGGCAGGGTCAGACGATCCGCCTGAATGCAAATGGTGACGGCGGCGCAACCGCCGTTCGGCGCTTGCTGGTCTACCGTTAACACGTTGGCACCCGACTTGGCGAATGCCGATAGCAGACCCGACAACACCCCCGGCGAATCCTGCAACAGTACCCGCACGGTCATCATCGCCGCCGCACTGTTCCCGTAGTAGGGCTTCACGGCATCTCTATACTTATAATATGCGCTGCGCGACAAACCGCACCGCCGCGCCGCTTCGCTGACCGACGTTAAAGGGTTTTGCGCGAGGTCATTTTTCACTTGTAAAACGGTGGTGTAGACCGACGGTAACGCATCCGCCCGAACCAACACCCATTCGCCGTTTTTGTGTTTGAGATCGTCCAAAGTGTCCACCACCCGCGTACAGTTGTACAAAGAACGAAAACACTATACCACACTTTATCAGAAATATCAAGGGGAAATTCACCGAAATACGCAAAAATATCCAAGAAAAATCGCAAAAAATGAAAAAAGTAAGCGGCGGCAGAGTGCCGCCGCTCTATTCGTGGGTTAAGGGCAAACGTCCGTTGCGAAAGGCAAGTGCGAATCGCGAAAGGCAAGTGCGAATCGCGAAAGGCAAGTGTAAATCGTGAAATGCCGATCACACGGTCGCTTCTTCCGGTTTCGGGGTTTCGTCGGTATTGTCGGACGTTTCGGCAACCGTCTCGGCAGCCGCCTCGGCAGCCGCCTCGTCACCCGACACCACATTTTCGTAGTTGAGGTCTGCCATCTTGGCGGCATTGACCTCTTCGGGGGTCTTGAAGGTGGGCACCACCTGACGGATCACTTCGACCAGTTTTTCGGGCGAATCCAGTTCCAAAGCCGCCTCTAACAGATCGAGTTTATCCCGCACGATGGCGGCGGTGAGCGGTTCACGTTGCCGCTCAATGAAGATCTTGTGATTGGTGGTGGCTTCTAAGTTTTCACTGCGCATCAGCAGTTCTTCGTACAGTTTCTCGCCGGGACGCAGACCCGTTTCCTCGATCGGCATATCCACGTAGGGGGTGTAGCCGGACAGACGGATCAGGTGTTCCGCCAATTCCAGAATGCTGACGGGTTGTCCCATATCCAGCACGAAGATCTCGGAATCCTGCGCCATAGAACCCGCTTGTAAGACCAGTTGCGCCGCTTCGGGAATGGTCATAAAGTAGCGGATGATACGCTTATCGGTAATGGTGACGGGACCGCCGTGAGCGATCTGCCGTTTGAACAACGGGATGACCGAACCGTTAGAGCCGAGAACGTTACCGAAACGGACGGCGGCATACCGCGTGTGACCCACACCCGCCATACTTTGTACCACCATTTCGCACAACCGTTTGGTCGCGCCCATCACGTTGGTGGGGTTGACCGCCTTGTCGGTGGAGACCAGAATGAAGCGGTCGGCGTGATAACGGTCCGCCGCGGTGGCGACGTTGTAGGTGCCGAATACGTTGTTGCGTACGGCTTCTTCGGGGCAATCCTCCATCAACGGCACGTGTTTATGCGCCGCTGCGTGGAAGACGATCTGCGGATGATAGCGTTCGAACAACAGGTTGATCTTGTGACGGTCACGAACCGACGCGATCTCAATGTTCAGATCCAGTTCGGGGTGTTCGTAACGCAGTTCCTGTTGGATATCGTAAGCATTGTTTTCATAGATATCGACAATGATGAGTTTTTTTGGATTGTGTTTGGAGATCTGACGGCACAGTTCCGAACCGATCGAACCGCCGCCGCCGGTGACCATAACCACTTTGCCGGACAGGAAACGATACACGTCTTCGTTGTCAAAGCGGACGGGATCACGGCCGAGCAGGTCGTCGATCTGCACTTCACGTACACTGCGAAGCATCTGTTCGGGGGAATTGCATTGCACCAGTTCCATCATATCGGGCAACAGCCGAACACGGCATCCGAGAGAGATACTCATATCCAGAATGTCACGGTTGCGCTCACGTCCCGCAGAGGGGATGGCTACCAGGATCTCACGTGCCTGGTATTTGGTGACCAGTTCGGGCAACTTGTCGATCGGACCTTCGATGGGAATGTTGCGGACGTTACAGCCGATCTTACCGGGGTCGTCGTCGATCAGACAGACGGGTTGATATTTACTGGCGGCATTGCGCAACATTTCATCCAGCAACATTACCGCCGCATCGCCCGCGCCGACGATGAGCAACGGCGAACGGTCGCTTAACTGCCGTTTGTCTTTGATCTGCCGATATATCAGGCGATAGGCAAGACGGACGGCGAGCATCAGCAACATCGGTACCGTGATCGCCAGTAACGACACGGTGGTGGGGATGGGTGTCAATTGTAACAGATAGCGCAAGATCAGATACGTGGCAAAACCGCATCCGTTTGCCGCCATCAGCAAGAGATATTCACGGCTTTCCGCATAGTGCCAGAGGTTGCGATACACCTTGAAAAGGAGTTGGAACACGAACAGACAACAACCCAAAACGGCAAAATGCCAGAACAGGTAACGCAACGGAAGAGGGTTGTCACCTAAACGGCACAAAAAGGATACACCGAGAAAGGATACCATTATGGTGATGATATCAATGGATATGACAGCCAGTTCGCGGGCAAAGGAACGGCGCCAAAAGAATTTAACAAGATTCATAGGAAAGGCCTCCGAGACATCCGTATTTTTTCAAGCAAAAACAAGGGAGGTAACAGGAAGATACCCCGTAGCAAAACGGGGTACAGGGCAGCCCGAACGATCCCGCTTTAAGGCGGGCTTGGATATGCCGCGCTACCCTACGGGCTATTTATTCGGTTGAATCGTTACCTTCTGAGTATGAGTAATTGTAACGCTTATAATATCGCGAACTGCTGTACTGTTTATACGATTGAGGAGTACGACGCATATCGGTGATGACGACGCCGAGCAGCGTCTCTTCGACATCCCGTACCGCCTGAACCGCTTCCTGCAATTCCGAAAACTGGGTTTGACGTTGACGGCAGACTAAGATCACACCGGCGGCTTTGCTGCCGACGATCAAGCCGTCCGACACGACGCACAGCGGCGGCACATCCAAAAAGATGTAGTCATACTGCGTCTGCAATTCCTGCAGCAGGTTGCTCATCGTTTCGGAACCGAGCAATTCGGACGGGTTGGGAGGGGTAGAACCGGAGCACAAGAGGTCCAGATTCTTGGCGACATCGCGGAACACACACTCTTCAAAGGTTGCCAGGTTTGACAACACCATTGACAGACCGTGTTGGCGTTTCACGCGGAAGGTTTTGTGCTGCGAGGGGCGGCGCATATCGCCGTCGATCAACAGGACTTTTGCGCCGGTCTGTGCCATGGTGATGGACAGGTTTGCCGCTACGGTAGATTTACCGGCAGACGGTTCGGCGCTGGAAATGACCACCACCTTGTTGTTGCACGTCGAAAGTGAGAACAACAGGTTGGTACGCAACATTTTATACGCTTCTACGATTTGAAAAGTATTGGCAATCGGACGGGATTGAGGAGTATTAGCGACCACGTTTTTTGCCTCCTTTTCCGGTAAGATCAAAACTGGGAATTTCACCGAGTACGGGGATATCCAATGCTTTTTGAATGTCCTCTTTACTTTGTACGGTGGTGTTGAGCATCGAAAGCAGAACGATGACAACCGCCACAAGCAGGAATCCTGCCAGACCGCCTAAGATGCACATTTTGAAAATGCTGGGCGAATTTTCTCTTGCGGGAACGGCGACCTGTGTAATGCGGGTACTACCCGTTTCACCGGTTGCTTCAAAGGCCTGTACGGCGATCCGAGTCATAGCATCACAGCCTTGTTGCGCTAACTCCGGATCGGTACAGGTGACCGAGATGTTTAAAAACGAGGTATCCGGCACGGGCGTGAAGGTGGTATACCGTTTTAATTGACTTGCCGTGAGACGTTTGTTCAGCAACTGCGAGGCTTCTTCCAAAGCCCAGTCGGCGGTTGCGGCGGTCTGCACGGTGGTTGCCAAACGCTCCGAAGCAGAAAGGTTACTGCTGGTAGCGGCAGAGGCCTGTGTGTCCTCCGCGATGTTGTAGATGTAGATGGAAGCGTGCGAAACGTATTTCTTCGGCACAAAGAACGAGGTGTAGCAACCGAGCACAACAGCACCGATCACCAGACCGATAATTAAATATTTTATTTTGGAAAGCAGCAAGAAAAATACAGCCCGCAGGTCTAATTCCTTCATACTTCCAACCATCCTTTCTCTATATGGGATATATAGCCAGTCGTATACCACTTTATTATAAGGCGGAAAAGCGTTTTCGTCAACCTCATTTTTTTGGCAAAGCGAAAAAAGTTATTTTTACGGTTGAAAAAATGGAAAAAAGTATATATAATAAAACGGTATACTATTTGGAAAGGAAGTACACAATGGAAATCTTACAACATTTCAGTTTTTTGTGGGACAGTGTTCTGTTCCTGTTCAGCGCGGACGGGTGGAAAAATCTCGTGATGCTCGTCGTGGGCGGATTGCTCATCTACTTAGCACTCGCCAAAGATTTTGAACCCGCGTTGCTGATGCCGATGGGTCTCGGTGCGATCCTGGTCAACCTGCCGTTTTCCGGCGCGATCGACCAGTTTAACGAATCGTTGGGACACGAGGTAGCCGGTATCATTGACTGGCTGTTTAAAGTGGGTATCGAAGCATCCGAAGCATTGCCGTTATTGTTATTTATCGGTATCGGTGCGATGATCGACTTCGGTCCTCTGCTCTCCAACCCGAAAATGTTTTTGTTCGGCGCGGCGGCACAGTTCGGTATTTTCCTGACCGTGTTCGTTGCCTCGTTCTTCTTCCCGGAATTCAAAGATGCCGCTTCTATCGGTGTGATCGGTGCGGCGGACGGTCCTACCGCGATTTTGGTGTCGCAGGTGCTGAAATCCAACTATATCGGACCCATTATGGTCGCGGCATACTCCTATATGGCGCTGGTGCCGATCATTCAACCGATGGCGATCAAACTGGTGACCACCAAAAAGGAACGTATGATCCGTATGTCGTACAATCCGCAATCGGTATCCCGTCTTACGCGTATTTTGTTCCCCATCGCGGTAACCCTCATTGCCGGTCTGGTGGCGCCTGCTTCCATTTCGTTGGTGGGTATGCTGATGTTCGGTAACCTGCTGCGTGAGTGCTTGAAACTGGATAACTTGTCGCAGACGGCGCAGACCTCTCTTGCCAATCTGATTACCATTGTGCTTGGTTTGTCGATTGCGTCCAGTATGCGCGCGGAAGCGTTTGTGGACTGGAGAACGCTGGTCATTATGGGACTTGGTCTGGTGGCGTTTGTGTTTGACACCATCGCCGGTGTGTTGTTTGCGAAGTTCCTCAACATTTTCCTGCCGGAAGGCAAGAAGTTTAACCCGATGGTGGGCGGTGCCGGTATCTCGGCATTCCCGATGTCGGCACGTGTCATTCAGAAGATGGCGCTTAAAGAAGATAATCAAAACCACCTGTTGATGCACGCGGTAGGCGCGAACGTTGCCGGTCAGATCGGTTCGGTCGTGGCGGGCGGTATCATCCTGACGGTGGTTCCGAAACTGATTGGAGGTTGAGTACGATGAACAATGCCTTGTTATTGATGTTGCTCGGTATGGTGGGTATTTTTGCGGTTATGCTGATCATTATGCTGGCGGTGAAATTGCTCAACACGTTTGCCAAAGACAAACCCGAAAAATAAACCACGATCAATAAGCCGAAAGGAGATCAAATAATGAATCAATTGGCAAGACCCGTTGCGGGGGAAACGGTTGCGGTGATGCATACCAATCACGGCGATATTTCCATTCGGTTGTTTCCGCAATATGCACCGCAAGCGGTGGAAAATTTTACGACCCACGCAAAGAACGGGTATTATGACGGGCTGATCTTTCATCGCGTGATCAACGATTTTATGATCCAGGGCGGAGACCCGACCGGAACGGGTTGCGGCGGTGAGAGTATCTGGGGGCGCAACTTCAAAGACGAATTTACCCCCGAACTGCACAATCTGCGCGGCGCGTTGTCGATGGCGAATGCAGGTCCGTCTACCAACGGCAGTCAGTTCTTTATCGTACAAGCCAAACAGGTGCATCCACAACTGCTCGGTCAGATGGCGGGATTGCGCGATTACTTCCCCGAAGAGGCGGAAGAAGCCTATCGTCAGGTCGGTGGAACTCCTCATCTTGACTACCATCACACCGTATTCGGTCAGGTGTTCGACGGCATGGACGTTGTAGACGAGATCGCCGCCGTTAAGACCGGCGCGTCGGATAAACCGATCGATGACGTGATCATCCTTTCCATCGATGTAACGGAGGTCGAATGATGAAAAAACTGCTTTGCGTTTTATTGGTTGTGATTCTTTGCTTGGGGATTACCGGTTGCAGTACGACCCAAAAAGAAATATCCACCGTATATGCCGACAAGGATTACGGGTTCCAGATGGAAAAACCGCAGGTGGGAGATACCATTGCGGTGATGCACACGAGCAAAGGGGACATCTCCATTCGGTTGTTCCCCGAAGCGGCACCCAAAGCGGTGCAGAATTTTACCACCCACGCGAAGGACGGGTATTATGACGGACTCACCTTCCACCGCGTGATCGACGATTTTATGATCCAGGGCGGTGATCCCGAAGGAACCGGTGCGGGTGGTAAGAGTATCTGGGGCAACACGTTTGAGGACGAGTTTGACCAAAAGTTGCTCAACATTCGCGGCGCGTTGTCGATGGCGAACAGCGGTGTGAACACCAACGGCAGTCAGTTCTTTATCGTACAAGCCGATGCTGAAACGTTCGGTACGCGTGAGGATTATGAATACAGTCGTGCGGATGTGGAAGCGCAGGCGTTGCAATTCTATACGCAGATGGTGTCCTACTATGGGGAGGATACGGTCAAAGCGTATTACGGAACTGCCGAGCAGTTTATTGAATCGAGCATTCCGCCGTACGAATACGATGCGATTCCCGACGCGGTATGGGATCTGTACGAAAAACAGGGTGGATCCATTTCGTTGGACGGTGCGTGGCGCCGTTCGGGCGGTCACACGGTGTTCGGTCACGTGTTTGAGGGTATGGATATCGTGGACGCGATCGCCGCCGTTGAGACCGATGACAGTGATAAACCGAAGGAAGACGTCATCATCAACAGTATTGAGATCAAAGAATATCAAGGATAACAAAAAGCCGATGCACACGGTGCATCGGCTTTTTTATCATTTTCGGAAAACGATGAAACGACTGAAAACGTAATTCAGGATAATGACGATCACGCTGACCGAGAGTTTGGCGACCGAGCCTTCCACCCCGAACAGTTCGGCGGTGAGACCGAGATTGAACAGCAGGGTCGGTAGCGCGATCTCGATCACACCCGATACGGCGCGGCCCGCAGTAAAGGAGAGCAGTTGGCGGAACACGGCGGCGGTGCCGCGTTCTTTGCTCTCGAACACGTAGCGGCGGTTGGTGACAAACGCGAAGAGGACACCGACCACCCATGCGATCGCGTTACTGACGGTCATTTCGACGTTCAGCAGTTCGACGAACACGGTGTAGGTTGCGAGGTTGACCGCGGTGGTCGCCACACCGAAGATCAGATACAGCAGCGTTTGTTTGTATTTTTTGATCAGATCAAGTATCGTTTTCATCTGTGGTTTCCTTTGTGTTGCTCACGTACTCTTTTAACAGGTAGATGGGACGTTTTTTTCCTTCTATATAGATCTTGGAAATGTAGGTGCCGATGACACCGAGCGCAACCAGTTGCACACCGCCGAGGAACAATACCAGTACCAGCAGGGTGGCATAACCGGGGATATCGATGCCGAAAAACAGTTTCTGGATAATGACGAACAACATATATAATAAGGATAGAGCCGAGCAGATACTGCCGACGTAGGTGGACAGTTTGAGGGGGTAGGTGGTGAAGGCGACGATGCCTTCGATCGCGTAGCGGAACAGTTTTTTGAACGACCACGACGAAGAACCTGCTTGTCGCACTTCGGCACTGTACGGCATATAGTGGGTGTTGTAACCGACCCACGAGAAGATGCCTTTGGAAAAACGGAAATACTCTTTCATTTCGAGTACCGAGTCGACCACGTAGTGACGGAAGGTGCGGAAGTCGCTGGCACCTGCGCGGAAATCGATCTCGCACATACTGTTGATAAGGCGATAGAACGCGCGTTTAAAGAAGGAAAGGACTTTTCCTTCGTTGCGGTCTTTCTGGAACATGGCGACACTGTCGTAATCGGGATTTTCGTCCAGGAAACGAACCATATCTACCACCAGTTCGGGACGTTGTTGCAGGTCGGCATCGATGATGGTGACGTAGTCGCCCACCGCTTTTTGCAGACCTGCGTACATGGCGGCTTCTTTGCCGAAATTACGCGAGAAATTGAGCAGTTTTACGTTTTGGTTTTCACTTGCCAACGATTTCAGTTGCGTCCAGGTATCGTCTTTGCTGCCGTCGTTGACGAAGACGATCTCATACGAGTCGACCGCGCCGTTTAACGCGGCTTGACACGCTTCGAAAAACGGACGGACGTTTTGTCCCTCGTTGTAGCAGGGGACGACCAACGATAATTTCATAGTTTCACCGCCTTATCAATGTGCTTATTATAGTCTAATTGATTGACAATTGTCAAGGGTGTGTCACTTGACAAAGAAAAGGCGCGGTTGGTATACTGTCGGGGTAAGACGAAAGGTAAAGGAAGAGAGCATGAACATAACTCGAAAGGAACAGATCGCTCACGTATGGCGGTTGAGTGTGCCGGCGATCCTGACACAGATCACCACCATCGCGATGCAGTATATCGATTCGGCGATGGTGGGAAAACTCGGTGCGAACGCGTCGGCGGCGATCGGGCTTGTATCGACCAGTACGTGGTTGATCGGGGGGCTTGGGTCGATCATGTCGGTCGGGTTTTCGGTGCAGGTGGCGCAACACATCGGCGCAAAACGGAATGCCGATGCGCGGCGGGTGGTCAAGCACGGATTGTTTACCACGCTTGTTTTCGCGTTGGTATTGATGGCGGTCGGGGTCGCGATCAGCGGTCCGCTTCCGCGATGGCTCGGCGGTGAGTCGGCGATACGGCAGGACGCGAGTGCATATTTTTTCGTATTCGCGTGCAGTATTCCGTTTATGGAGATCAACCGTATCACGTCGGCATTTTTACAATGCAGCGGCAACATGGTGACACCGAGTGTGTTAAACGCGGCAATGTGCGGGTTGGACGTGGTATTCAACGCGTTGTTGATCCCGCAGTATGGGGTATTGGGCGCGGCACTCGGAACCGCCGCGGCGACGGCGGTGGTCGCGCTTGTGATGTTATGGTGTTGTTTACGTACACCTGTGTTTCGCGGTGAGCGCAAAGAACCGTGTCCGCTTGACGGTGGGATCATCAAACGCGCGATGAAGATCGGGCTTCCGGTCGGTGCGGAGCAAGCCGCGATGTGCGGCGCGATGGTAGCGACGACGATGATTCTGGCTCCGCTCGGAACGGTGGCGATTGCGGCAAACTCATTTGCCATTACGGCGGAGGGGTTGTGTTATATGCCGGGATACGGTATCGCCGCGGCGGCGACCGCGATCGTCGGGCAACAGGTGGGCGCGAACGATCAGAAAGCGGCAAAGCAACTCGGCAGTATTACCATTGGGCTCGGGTGTATCACGATGGCGGTGACGGGACTGTTGATGTTTATCTTCTGTCCGTTGGTGTTTCGGTTATTGACACCCGATACGCAGGTACAGGAGTTGGCGACGCAGGTGTTGCGGATCGGGTTGTTGGCGGAGCCGTTGTACGGGGTATCCATCGTGGCATCGGGCGCGTTGCGCGGCGCAGAGGATACGTTTGTGCCGAGTTTGTTGAATTTGGGCAGTATCTGGATCGTACGGATCGGGTCGGCATTGTTGTTGGTCGGGTCGTTCGGGTTACACGGCGCGTGGATCGCGATGGCGGTCGAGTTGTGTATACGCGGGATCCTGTTGCTGATACGGCATTGTCGGTCGGATTACAAAGTGCGAGTGTAAAAAGAAGCAGACACGGTGTGTCTGCTTCTTTTTTATATGGTGTTGCGGAATACAGAGGGACATTCGCCGAATTGTTCTTTAAACCGTTTAATGAAATACGACACGGTATTGAACCCGCAGGTCTGTGCGATGCGTTGTATGGATAGGTCGGTCTGTACCAGCATTTGACGGGCATTTTGCAGGCGGATATCGTTCAGGTAACGGTTGGGGGTGGTGTGCAAGGTGGTGTTGAACAGGCGGATAAGATGGTTTTTATTGATCGAGAGGCGGTCCGCCAACCCGTCGACTGTCAGTGGTTCGGCATAATGTTGACGGATATGCTGACAGGCGGCGCGAACGTGCGGGTTTTCGACGGCGGTTTCAACGGATGGGTGCCGGTGATGGTACGCGTCTGCCAATACCAGAAACAAAAACTCGGTCACATACTGTTGTTGTTGCGCGCGGTCCACGACATTGGGGGAGGAACACTGTGCGAGGTTTCGGTACAGTTCCCGCAATTCGTGTTGGTGGAGAGGGGTGAACACCGACGGGATGTGTTCCAACACGTCGAGCGGGCAGTGGGGTTGTTCGGGTGCCGCGCTGCTGCGCGTGTAAGGAGTGGGATGTGCGGCGGCGGAAAAGTCCAGTGTGAGCAGGTACATATCGTAGTTGCCGTAACTGATCATCCGTTGTCCCGGCTTACGGAACACTAACGTACCTTTTTGGATGTGATGGTGGGTACCGTTGAGGTACATTTCCCGTTCGCCGCCGACGTACAGATCGAATTCGTAGTCGCGGACGGTACGGCGGTTTTCGCCCGAAGACGCGCACACAAAGTGCATACATTCGAGTACGGTCGGTATGGGGAAACGGTCCATAAAATCACCTGCTAAATGTGGATTTTGTTGTAATTATAACGTGTATTTACGTCGGAGTCAATGGAAAAAGCGTATTTTGTGGCATAATAGTGTCTTTTGTTGATTGTGTAGGTATGCGGTGCGATCTACAATGGAAAAAAAGGGGTGACGGTGTGGAAAACGGACGGTGTTTTTTAGCGGCGGATGCCGGCGGAAGTAAGACCCGATGGGTGTTGTTGCGTGAGGACGGCGAAACGATCGCGCAGTGTAAAACGGCGGGGTTGGGTGCGATAAAAGAAGGGATCTTGCCTGTTCGGCAAACGGTTGCCGAAGCATTTGAGAGGTTGTTGCCGTTCGGCAGACCGTCGGCGGTGTTTTTATCGCTTGGCGGACCGAACGTGGACGAGGTTGCGGCGGCGCTTTCTGCGTGTGCGGGGGACGTGCCGATCACGGTTGAACGCGAAGCGTGCGGTGACGCGGTGTTACGCGCGGCGAAGCGGATGGGTTGTTCGGCGGTGGTGATGTGCGGCACGGGCAGTGTCGCGGTCGGTGACACTGCTGACGGACGGCGGTTTGCGGGCGGATGGGGTCCCGTATACGGTGACGGCGGTTCGGGAGGCGGACTGGGCGGTCACGCGTTGCGGTGGTTCTTGCGATCGCTTGACGGGTTTGCAGACGCGGGATGTCTGAGAGAGGTTTTTGTTCCCTTGCTTGACGGGGCGGATGTATCGACTTTTGCGGGGCGAATGGCGGTCAAAGCCCGCGCGGTGGAGATGCCGCGCCGAGAGTTGGCGGCACTCGCGCCGATCCTGTATCGGTTTGCGAAGGAGGGAGATCCCGTTGCGCTTTCGTTATATGAACAGGCCGCTGACGAGATCGTTGAGTTGGCATATGCGGTCAGTGAGGACGCGCCCGAGCGCACGGTGTTGTTGTGTGGCGGGTTTCTTGCAGACAAGCCGTTGTTGTTTGAAAATTGTCGCAAGAAATTTGCGGGTATCAGCAAAGCGACCTTGCGGTACGAACCGTTGTTTACACCGCTGATCGCGGCGAAGGCGGCGGTGCTTGAACAAAACGGGGTAGAAATCACCGAGGAACGGTTTAATACGATAATGGGGGAAGAAAAATGAACGAAATCATCAAAGGGTTACACAGAGGGTTGATCGTGTCCTGTCAGGCGCGACCGGGGAATCCGTTAAAGGCACCCGAGCATATGGCGGCAATGGCATTGGCGGCGCAGATGGGCGGTGCTAAGGGGATCCGTGCGGACGGACCCGCGGATATTGCCGCGATCAAGGCGAAAGGGGTGACGATTCCGATCATTGGTATTTACAAGACGGAACCGTCTGCGGAGATTCCGTATATCACACCCGATTTTGAACACGCGAAGGCAATTGCAGATCTCGGTGTGGAGATCATTGCGGTGGACGCGACGTTACGGCATCGTCCGAACGGGGTGAAGATCGAGGAGTTGATCGGGCGCATCAAAGAAGAACTGGGCGTATTGGTGATGGCGGATATTGCGACCTTTGAAGAGGGGGTCGCCGCCGCGAAAGCGGGGGCGGATATCGTCGCGACCACGCTCAGCGGGTACACGTCGTATTCGCCGTTTCAGAAAGAACCCGATCTCGAACTGGTACGGCGGTTGAAAGCGGCGATCGACGTGCCGATCATCGCGGAAGGGCGGTACAACAGTCCTGCGGCATTGGCACAGGGGATCGAAGCGGGTGCGCACGCGGTGGTGATCGGTAAGGCGATCACCAACATCCAGTTCAACACCGATTGGTTTATCAAGGAGGCGGGGTTGAATGAGTCGCGTCACCTTACGAACACGGAAAGCATCAACGAACGCAGTCGACATATCGATCAGATGAGCACCTTAGAGATGATGACGGTGATAAACGAAGAAGATCGCACGGTCGCCGAGGCGGTGGGACGGGCGTTGCCCGCGATCGCCGAAGCGGTCGACAAGATCGCGGCTCGATTACAAAAGGGCGGTCGGCTTATCTATATCGGTGCGGGGACGAGCGGACGGTTGGCGGTACAGGATGCCGCCGAATGTACCGTGACTTACGGTGTGCCCGAGGGGACGGTATCGGCGATCATGGCGGGTGGTAACGAGGCGGTGTTCAAGCCGTCGGAAAATGCCGAAGACGACGCCGAGGCGGGTGCCGCCGCGATACGCGAACGGCAGGTCGGCGAGTTTGATTGTGTGGTCGGGATCAGTGCGTCGGGAAACGCGGATTACGTTTGCGGTGCGCTGGACGAAGCCAAAAAAGGCGGGGCTGCGACGGTGGCACTTTTGTGTAACGAGCGCGGGAAGATCGCGCAGCACGCTGACAGTGTCATCTGTGTGCCGACGGGCGCCGAGGTGGTATGCGGTTCTACGCGAATGAAAGCGGGGACGGCGCAAAAGATGGTGCTGAATATGATCAGTACCGCTTCGATGATCAAGTTGGGACGGGTAACGGGGAATTTTATGACCTGGATGACCCCTACCAACGAGAAACTCAAAAAACGGGCGGCATTTATCGTTTCGCAGGTGTGCGAGATCAGCGAAGCGGATGCCGAGCGGTTGCTCGGTGAAAACGGCAACCGTATACAGGATGCCATCCGTCAGTATCGGGAGGGATAACGATGTCGTTAGATTTTCGGAAATTCAATACGGGTGCGTTGTTTTTGGTACGTACCCCCGACGTGTTTCCTGTGGGATATGCTGAAGAGTCGTTTCGCGATATGAAAGAAAATCTGCACTTTGATTTTGCGGCATTGCTCGAAACGTGGAACTGTTTTGACGGGGTGTTGTGGAAAAGTGACAAATATCCGCGCAGTCATTTCTGGGCGGGCGAGGATCGCGATCCGATCGAGGAATGTTTTACCGCCGCCGACAAGTATGGAATGGCATTTTTGCCCGAAGCGGGTATGATGCACGATGCGTTTATGTTGCAACATCCCGAGGGGATGCGTACCGATTACGACGGTTCGGTCAGCCGATACGGGCGGGTGGGGCTCACACCGTCCTGTCCGCTCACGGCGGAGTACCTGATCGATAAGTATGACACGTTGCTTTCGAAATTCGGGCATCATCCGAGTTGCAAAGGTGTCTGTTTACCTGCGGAGAACGGGATCGTGATGTCGTACGATCGGTTTACCGAAGAGGCATACCGTGAAGCGTTCGGCACTAAGATGCCGAGTCCCGATGAAGTGTGCGCGGACAAGGCTTTGGAGCGGCAGGTGTTCGCGTTTTTGGAAGAGCGGTTCCTTAAGATGTACCGCACGCTTGCCAAACATATCAAGCAAAAGTACGGGTTGCCGCTGATGCATTACCCGCTCGATCTGATCAGTACCGACAGTTTTGCGCATCCGGAGGATATTCACCAGGCGCGCAGTATTGCGGTGATGAACCGTGTGGAGGAACTGGATCTGCTCAATTTGCAGTTGCATCCGCCGCTGTATCCCAACCCGTATTTCTTTAAACTGGAAACGGAATATTTAATGGCAAACGCGGGGGATACCCCGTGTATGGCGGACACGCATTTTTATCACGAAATGGCGGCGGGACGGGTTCCAGATATGACACCGAAGCGGGTGGTGGACAGTATTCTGTCGACCGTGACACCCAACGGGATCTCCTTTTTCTGTTACGGGTTTATGGCGGAACAGTTGCCGCCGTGGAAGAAAGAACTCAACCCCGGCGCACCCGTATACCGTGCGTATTCCGAACCGCATACCCTTGCCGCGCGCCGCGAAATGTGTGTCAAGGCGATGGGGTACGTGGAACAGTTGCGGGATTGGTTGGTTGATACGCGTCATACCGCCGACTGCGCCATCTATTTTCCCGAAAGCCTTAACGCGGACTATATGTACAGCAGTTACGCGGTGGAACACATTTTCGGGTTACACGAACTGCTGAACGCGGCGGCGATCCCCGTGACGGTGACCGCCGCGATCCCCACCGATCCCGCCGTGCATAAGGCGGTGATCCTGGATTCGGTGCGTACGTTGTCCGACGAAGAGGCAACGCGGCTTGAACGGTATATTGAAAACGGCGGCAAGGTGTTGGTGATCGGCAAATGCTGCGAGGTGGTCGAGCGGGTGACGGGGTTGCAGGTGACCCCGTCGACGGCGCATATCGTGCGGTCTGCCGACTCGAAAAAATACAACGGATTTTGTTTCCGTATCCCCGTTGACGGCAAACACTATGCCGAACACAACGGCGAGGGGATCTTGTTCTACGAGGACGGGACCGCCGCGGCGACCCGTCGGGGAAACGTGTATTTCTTCGGTGCCGCCGACACGATCGGACGGTTCCCGCAGTACCGCGATTTCCATTTGGCGGAATTTATGAAAGCGTGGTTTACGGGCGAGGGATTGGACAGCGGTGTATCCTACCGCAACGTTTACGTCGGCAAAGAAAACGGGCATCAGTTTGTCAGTTGTGATATCTTTGAAAACGATCGCAAGAAGGTGTTGTTCATCCGCAATTTCGGGGTGGAACAAAACGAAGCGGACGCGCACTGGGTATTGCCGTCCGAGTGGAAGATCACCGAAGCGATTGCCGACGGTGTACCGTTTGCGTTTGAGAACGGTAAGCGGTTACCCCTTTTTGAACATTTTGTCGCGGTTTATGCAAAAAAAGAATGACAAACCGCGAAAACGGTGATATACTGAACACAGAACACCGAAGAGGGGGCATCATAATGAAGCGATTGTATAAGTCAAAACGAGATCAGAAGATCGACGGCGTGTGCGCCGGTATTGCGGAATATTTTAACATCGACCCGACGTTGGTACGGTTGGGAGCGGTAGTGTTCTGTTTGCTCGGCGGCAGCGGTGTGTTGGCATATATCGTCGCCATGATCGTTATCCCGCGCGACCCGTCCTGATAAGTATTACGAAAACCGTTTGGCAAAACACTTGCCAAACGGTTTTCGTATATTTTTTAAACCCTATGCTGTCAGCGTTTGCTTTTTGAAGAAAAAGGGTATATACTGAAAGACAAATAAATCGAAGTTTGTGTTTTTCGGTGCGCGGATTTCGGTCGGTGCATTCTTGTTTTGGGGGTAGAAAAATGAAAAGATCGTTATTTAAAAAGATGATGGCGGTTGTGATGGCAATGATGCTGACGGTATCGTTTTTCTTGGTCGACACGCACAGTATTCTTGTATCCGCTACCGCCACAGTAAGCAGCAATACGGACGATATGGGCTGGGGCGACATCGTCCTCGGTGCCGGTACCGTCAAAACTACCGGGGATTACAACAAAAATGAAATGAAAGAAAACGCCATCCAAGCGGGCGAAGAAAGCATCGTGATGGTGAAGAACGAAAACAGCGCGTTGCCGCTTCGCTCGACCGACAAGGTGGCGGTGCTCGGTGCGGCACAGATCTGGAAAGATAGGGACAGCACCTACGGCTATCACTTCGGCGGTATCGGTTCGGGTACGATGTGGGCACCGCCTGAAAAATCACCCATCGAAGCGATCCAAGAGGCGGCGAATTTGGGCAAATTCTCGCTCTACTCCGCGTTCTCGGATCAGTATGCAGCGAAGAGTAACTACGTGCCGAAAGATGCCGATTATAAAGCCGCCAAAAATGCGGGTGTTAACAAAGCGATCGTGTTCCTGACCCGTTATAACGGTGAACAGGACGGCAATAAAAACGCACAAGGCGATATGCAACCGGTTGCCAGTTATCAAGGTTGGTACCTGACCAGACAGGAGAAGAATCTCCTCAAAGCCGCGAAGGAAAACTTTGAACAGGTGATCGTGGTCATCAACTCGGGCAACCTGATCGATACCGACTGGCTCAAAGACGGTATTGACGGTGTGCAGGTAGCGGATGCGGCATTGTTCTCCTGGTACGGCGGCACCTACGGTGCAACCTCCCTCGTCAACGTGTTGGACGGCGACGCGACTCCGTCGGGTAAGTTGGCGCAAACGGCGGCAAATCTCGACAAATATCCGAGCACCGAAGATATGAAAAATGCGGCTTACGCTACGTATAGTGAAGACGTGTTCGTTGGTTACCGTTATTTTGAAACCTTTGACGTGCCGGTCAACTACGAGTTCGGTTACGGTTTGTCTTACACCAACTTTGAGATGAGCAATCTCGAAATGATGTCGGACGCCACCCACATTACCGTTAAAGCAACGGTAAAGAATACCGGTTGTTATGCAGGTAAAGAGGTGGTACAAGCGTATTTCTCCGCGCCGCAAAAAGGCACGGGCAGTGCGAAACTCGCGAAACCCGCGAAAGAACTCGCAGGGTATGCGAAGACCGATCTGTTGCAACCCGGTCAATCGCAGGAAGTGACGGTGAAGTTTCCCGTTTCGGAACTCGCGTCCTACGACGATACCGGTGTGACCGGTAAAAAAGCCGCGTGGG